>NZ_PHNG01000689.1:0-67618 GCF_002803435.1 Bacillus sp. mrc49
ATTCCCTGTAACTCATCGCCTGCGCCTGTCAGGACAAGGAGCATGAAGAAATCCACCATGCTTCGGACGATCGCTTCACTTTGACCGACACCGACCGTTTCAATAAGAATGACATCAAATCCTGCCGCTTCACAAAGCAGCATCGTTTCCCTTGTTTTGCGATGAACGCCGCCCAAAGTACCCTCTGAAGGCGAGGGCCTGATGAAGGCGCGGGGATTCCTTGCCAGCTCCTCCATCCTCGTCTTATCACCAAGGATACTCCCCCCGTTAATGGATGAGCTCGGATCGACCGCAAGGACCGCAACCTTATGGCCCCTGTCACATAAATAGCTTCCAAACGTTTCGATGAACGTGCTTTTCCCGGCACCTGGCACTCCTGAAATCCCGATTCTAATCGACCGGCCAGTATGGGGGAGGACGGAATGCAGCAATTCCTGTGCAAAATCAAAATGATGGGCAGCGTTGCTCTCAATCAATGTAATTCCTTTAGCTAGCCTTGCCCGGTCCCCTGATAAGATTCCCTTTTTCAGTTCTTGGACCGATACGGAGGCATCATGCTTTTTAACGAATTTGCTTGTTGATCCTTTGTTGCGGTCGGCGGCCAATTCAACACCTGGTTTTAATGATGAAGCAAAACCCTCCTGATTGTTAGGATCAAACCATTCCGGCTTCTTGTGATCACTCATTATTGGGCCACTTCTTCATATCCCAGGCGTCTGTATATTTCGAAAAGCACCTTTTTCGCTGCCTGGGGAATGACCGTTCCAGGTCCGAAAATGGCAGAAGCACCATTTTCCATTAAGTACTCATAATCCTGTGCAGGGATGACACCGCCAACGATCACGATGATGTCTTCACGTCCAAGCTTTTTCAGTTCAGCCATAAGCTGCGGCAACAGGGTCTTATGCCCGGCAGCCAGTGAGCTCATGCCTACTACGTGCACATCATTTTCAACGGCCTGCAGCGCCGTTTCTTCCGGTGTTTGGAATAATGGACCGATATCGACATCATAGCCCAAATCTGCAAACCCTGTTCCCACCACTTTTGCTCCGCGATCATGACCATCCTGGCCCATTTTCGCCATGAGCAAACGCGGTCTTCTTCCTTCATTTTCAAGGAATTCCTCCGTCATCCGGACAACTTCCTCAATCTCCGCTTCTCTGGAGTATGCAGCGCTATATACGCCGCTGATGGAACGGATCGTGGCCTTGTGGCGGCCGGCAACCTCTTCGATCGCATCCGAGATTTCACCTAACGAGGCCCTTACCCTAGCAGCCTGCACAGCCAATTCAAGCAGGTTCCCCACGCCGGTTCCGGCTGCCGCGGATAACGCCTGAAGGGCTTCATCCACCTTTGCTTGATCGCGTTTCCCCTTCAATTCACGTAAACGCTTAAGCTGGCTTTCGCGCACGGCGGTATTATCTATCTCCAGTATTTCAATGGCATCTTCTTTTTTCAAACGATATTTATTGACGCCCACGATCGTTTCATCTTGAGAATCGATTTTAGCCTGCCGTTTTGCCGCCGCCTCCTCGATTCTCATTTTTGGCAGTCCGGTTTCAATCGCCTTAGCCATTCCTCCAAGCTCTTCGATTTCTTCGATATGGGACCAGGCACGCTCGATCAGTTCTTCCGTAAGTGCTTCCACATAGTATGAACCTGCCCACGGATCGATGACCTTTGTAATTCCCGTCTCCTCCTGTAAATATAGTTGTGTGTTACGCGCAATCCGTGCCGAAAAATCGGTAGGCAGGGCAATGGCCTCATCCAAAGCATTCGTGTGCAGGGACTGTGTATGTCCAAGTGCAGCCGCATGAGCTTCGATCAACGTCCGCGCGACATTGTTAAACGGATCTTGCTCGGAGAGACTCCAGCCAGAGGTTTGGGAATGGGTTCTCAATGCCATTGCTTTTTTGTTTTTCGGTTCGAATTGTTTCATCAGTTTTGACCAGATGAAACGAGCGGCCCTCATTTTAGCCACTTCCATGAAGTAGTTCAGCCCTACAGCCCAGAAGAATGATAGCCGTGGAGCGAACTTATCGATTGCTATGCCCGCTTTCATGCCTGTACGCGCATACTCCAGGCCATCTGCCAGTGTATAGGCAAGCTCGATATCCGCCGGTGCGCCAGCCTCTTGCAGATGATAACCGGAGATGGAGATGGAATTGAATTTCGGCATATATTTGGACGTATACTCGAAAATGTCGGCGATGATTTTCATTGACATTTCGGGGGGGTAAATATACGTATTCCGAACCATATATTCCTTTAGTATGTCATTCTGGATCGTACCTGATAGTTTATCCTGTGTGACGCCTTGCTCCTCAGCTGTCACGATGTAAAAAGCCAGAATGGGTAAGACGGCACCGTTCATCGTCATTGAAACAGACATCTGATCGAGCGGAATCCCGTCGAAAAGGATTTTCATATCAAGAATGGAATCAATGGCAACACCCGCCTTCCCCACATCACCGACAACACGGGGATGATCGGAGTCATATCCACGGTGTGTGGCTAAATCAAAAGCAACGGATAGTCCCTTTTGCCCCATCGCCAAATTTCGCCTGTAAAACGCATTGGATTCCTCCGCAGTCGAAAAACCTGCATATTGGCGTACCGTCCAAGGACGGTTGACGTACATCGAAGGATAGGGTCCCCTTGTAAATGGAGCGATGCCAGGCATACTATCCATATGCTCCAAATCGTTATTATCCGCTTCTACATAAAGCGGTTTGACCTTTATTTGTTCATTCGTCTCAAACAATAGATCATCAATTTTCTCTCCAACGGCTTTTTCAGCTTCTTTTTTCCAAGTCTCAAGCGTCCCTTTTCTTTCAGTCCGGATTGGGTTTATCGTTGAAAAATTCGGTTTTTTCATTTCATTTCACCCCTAGCTCATGCAATAATTCCTCTAAAATGGTTATGGCATTCGTTTTTATATGGATAAAATCTTTGACACCAGCTTCGCTTAGTGCGTTTTCCGGTTCCTTTTGCTGCTTGCCGGCGCAATAAATCAGGATATGTGGGAATTGCTTTTTAATATCACTAATGACGGATGCCGCAAAATCGCTGCAGTCGGCATCGCTGGCACAAACACAATAGATGGCAAGATTGGTCGAAGTCACGTATTCGACTGCTTCCTCAATGGTTTGACATCCTTCACTTTCCAGCGTTTCAATGCCTCCTGCCGCAGCAAGCCCTTTTATGAAATCGGCACGCGGCTTATAGGATTTGATGTCTTTCAAGTTAATCAATCCGATTTTCGGTGAGGCACCGCCATTGGCCTTATGCCTTTCACTGCTCAGTCTGATCCGTTCGAACTGGACAGATAACCGCTCCAAGGTAATCGGCATAATATCCATCGGTTTCCCTACCTTCATATATGATTCACGGTCAGCATGTGCAGTTGCTTTAATCCTATCTGCTGGATTGGGATATACATTCGTCCCGATCATGCTTTCTTTTCTATAAGCTGCATTTTGGATTCTTTTTTGGAAGACATCCGTTAGTTCCTTCTGAAGGGTTCCTTGCTTGATTATCGCCAATATCCCGCCAGCTTCGTCGATTTCAAGAAATTTCCCCCAAGCTTTTTCAGCCAATTCATCCGTTAATTGCTCTACGTACCAAGAACCGCCTGCAGGATCGACGACGGTCGTTATATTCGTTTCTTCTTTCAAGATCAAGTGTGTGTTACGGGCGATCCTTTCCGAAAAATCATCTGTTCCGCCACTAGCATGATTGAATGGGTGGATTTGAAGATATTCAATGCCCCCAATGGCAGCCGCAAAGGCTTGGTTAGTCGTCCGAAGGATATTGACATGCTCATCATACAGCGTTTCCGTCAATTCGGACGTAACGGCATGTATCGCCATTTTAAAATGTTCCGGGGCTGTCTCGAAGGCTTCTGCAAGACAGGCCCAAAGGCGCCTCGCAGCCCTTAATTTAGCGATGGTCATGAAGTAATTGGAGTCCACCGCAAAAGAAAAGACGATTTTTTCGGCCAAGGAAGCGATAGGAAGCCCTTGCTTTTGCCCTTCCCATAAATATTGGACAGCAGCCGATAACCCGTACGCGATTTCTTGCAGGGCATTGGCTCCGCCGTTATGGTATAAGGCCGTATTGATCAGGACGGTTTTTAAATCTTGACCTATCTTTTGATACTCTTCAATCGTTTTCAGCCATTTTTCAAAGTAACCATCCGTATCTACCGGCATCTGGCCGCCTATGAGCCATTGGCCGATCGGGTCTTCAGCAAGCACGCCTGTCAATTGGGCCTTTTGGGATTCGGCCGCAGCTTTGAATTGTGGCAGGAATTCCTTTTGGCCCCCCTTTAAATCCATGAAAACCGGTATGTCCTTTAGCGGAATGTTCTTGGTCAAATTTACAAACCTTGCCCCCTCAGCAAGCATTCGAGCCGGGAATGCGACGGAATTTTGGCCGCGCTTGAATGCTGCCAGCATTTTTTCATTTGCCTCTTCCGCCGTGTTACCGCTTACAGGCTGGACGACTAGCCAAGGTTTTTCATGATAACCCATGGGTGATGTTCCGCGCGTGAAAGGAAAGAATCCCGGTAATTCCGGTTTTTTTGCTCTTGAATCCGCCGTATAGAGAGGATCAAGGGTGATGCCTTCATATGTATGCGTTTTTAATTGGTCAATCGTTTTTCCTTTTAAAGTGACTTCCACAGCTTCTTTCCATTCCGCAAAAGAAGGCTTCGGAAAGGTTATGTTTTTTACATCTTTAAGCTCCACTTGTAATCGCTTTCTTATCGTGAGTCAGCTCGAACGTCCTATCCTTTTTTTTGCGGAGAACGAACGCTCAGTCAGTTTAGATAAGAAAGCCACCCTCCCATCGATATGATCTGAATCATACTAACATTCTATCATAATTTTCTTGCAATTTAAGGTAATGGAACTTTTTTACCTACGAAAGGTGAAGTACAGTATCTAATACCTGTATTAGAACAGCTCTATAATCAAATAATAGCAAAATTAAAATTTTTGTCGATGTTTTTCTAAGGAAAACGGCGGACAAAAAAAGGAAGGACCTATTTAAACCGGCCTTCCTTTTTCTTTCTTTTAGTATATCGAAGTGTTATCTTTGGAAATATTTTCGATGATTTCTTTGACCCTGGCAAGGAACCGGCCGCATACAAGACCGTCCAACACACGGTGGTCAAGAGACAGGCAGAGATTCACCATATCCCGTACCGCAATCATGTCATTGATCACAACTGGACGTTTTACGATCGTTTCGACTTGTAGGATGGCAGCCTGTGGATAATTAATGATTCCCATGGACTGCACGGAACCGAATGACCCCGTGTTATTCACCGTGAACGTGCCGCCCTGCATATCCTCTGCTTTTAACTTTCCGGCCTTCACTTTTGAGGCAAGCTCTTGAATTTCCCTTGCAATTCCTTTAATTGATTTTTCATCTGCATTTTTGATGACAGGCACAAATAAGGCATCCTCCGTCGCAACGGCAATCGATATATTGATATCTTTCTTTTGGATGATTTTATCTCCTGCCCACATTGAATTAAGCTCAGGAAATTCCGTTAATGCTTGAGCGACCGCTTTTACGAAAAAGGCAAAGTACGTCAAATTATATCCTTCTTTTTGTTTAAAGCCGGATTTAAGATTATCACGCAGTTTTACCATATTGGTTGCGTCCACTTCCACCATCGTCCAAGCATGCGGTATTTCGTGCTTGCTTTTTAACATATTGGAGGCGATTGCTTTACGCACGCCGGTAACGGCGATTTCCTTATCGCCAGCAGCAGTCGGAACCTGTGGCACGGTACCTTCTGTTGCTGGGCGCCGAATCATTGCAGGGGCTTCTTCCACCGGAACAGAATCTGTTGATTGGGATGGTTCATCAGCGCCAGGAATGGTCCCGGACTCTACAAGCTTAAGTAAATCCTTGCGGGTGATTCGCCCTTCACTCCCCGTACCCTTCACTTTGGAAAGATCGATTCCATGCTCCTGGGAAAGCTTCAATACTGCAGGTGAATACCGAGCCTTCCTTGATTGGTCGGCTGTTTGCTGTACCTCTCCTGTAACGGGCGCTCCAGCTTTTTCTTCCGTTTGAGTAGCTGCTTGCCCTTGATTTTCGTTATCCGTGTTTGCCGATTCAACTTCAATCGAGCAAATGACTTCCCCGACGGCCAACGTTTGGTTCTCATCCGCCTTCAATTCCTTGATGATGCCGGTAAAGGAAGAAGGAACCTCAGCATTTACTTTATCCGTCATCACTTCAGCCAACGGGTCGTATTTCGTGACATGATCGCCAGGCTTAACAAGCCATTTACTGATGGTTCCTTCTGTGACGCTTTCTCCTAGTTGAGGCATCTTCATTAATTCCATAGCCATAAATCGTTCCTCCTTCTTAACAGTCATTAATACTCTGCCAATTCCCTCATCGCTTTTTCCACTTTATCGGGATTGACCATGAAATGTTTTTCCATCGTAGGGGCATAAGGCATGGCAGGTACATCAGGTCCAGCCAATCTCCTAACCGGAGCATCCAAGTCGAACAGGCAATTTTCGGCGATGATGGCTGCCACCTCACTCATGATGCTCCCTTCCTTATTATCCTCGGTAACCAGAAGCACTTTCCCCGTTTTTGAGGCTGCTTCGATGATGGCTTCCTTGTCTAAAGGATAGACCGTCCGCAGATCCAGAACGTGTGCGGAAATCCCATCTGCTGCCAATTTTTCTGCAGCTTGGAGGGCAAAATGCACGCATAGTCCATAGGAAATGACCGTAATGTCTTCTCCTTCCCTTTTCACATCCGCCTTACCGATGGGCAGTACATAATCTTCGGTTGGAACCTCTCCCTTGATTAAGCGGTAGGCGCGTTTATGTTCAAAGAATAGCACGGGATCTTCATCGCGAATGGCTGCTTTGAGAAGGCCCTTGACATCATATGGCGTGGATGGCATCACAATTTTCAATCCCGGCTGATTGGCAAAGATGGCTTCCACCGATTGGGAGTGATACAGGGCTCCATGAATTCCTCCGCCATATGGAGCACGAATTACCATGGGGCAACTCCAGTCATTATTGGAACGATATCTAATTTTCGCTGCCTCCGAAACAATTTGGTTAATAGCAGGCATGATGAAATCGGCAAATTGCATTTCCGCAATTGGCCGTAGCCCATACATGGCCGCCCCAATTCCCACCCCTGCAATGGCAGATTCGGCCAGCGGGGTATCAATGACCCTGTCTTCACCGAATT
Organism: Bacillus sp. mrc49; assembly: GCF_002803435.1. Classification (NCBI taxonomy): domain Bacteria; kingdom Bacillati; phylum Bacillota; class Bacilli; order Caryophanales; family Bacillaceae; genus Bacillus; species Bacillus sp. mrc49. The sequence goes on from NZ_PHNG01000689.1 coordinate 7,246, forward strand.
GCTCGTATAAACCATTGGTGGCTTTGAAGACGCCGCCTTTTTTACCAACATCTTCCCCTAATACGAATACACGGGAATCCCTTTCCATCTCTTCCCTCATTGCCATCGTTACGGCATCTATATAAGAAATCACTGGCATTCTATTACCCCCTTACTTTTGTGCATACACATGGTTCATCGCACTTTCAGCCTTCGGATATGGAGCATTTTCAGCATAATCAGTCGCTTCATTGACTATCTTCATGACTTCATCATTCATTTGTTTTTCAGACTCATCGTCCAAGATGCCCACTTCCTTCAAATAGGCTCCGAACGTTTTGATGGAATCCTTTGTTTTTGCTTCGGCCACTTCGTCGGCAGTCCGGTAGCTCCGGTCATCATCATCACTGGAATGTGGGGTTAGCCGATAGGAAACGGTTTCTACCAGGGTAGGTCCCTCTCCCCTTCGCGCACGGTCTGCCGCTTCTTTCACTGCCGCATATACCTCCAATGGATCATTTCCATCCACTGTTATGCCGGGCATGCCATAGCCTATTGCCCTATCGGAAACATTTTCACACGAAAGCTGTTTCGAAATAGGGACCGATATCGCATACTTATTATTTTCACACATGAAGATCACCGGTAGCTTATGTACACCTGCGAAGTTTGCACCTTCATGAAAATCACCCTGATTTGATGAGCCTTCCCCGAACGTTACGAAGGTTACCAAATCCTGCCCTTCCATCTTCCCTGCAAGGGCAATCCCGACTGCATGCGGGACCTGTGTCGTAACAGGTGATGAACCAGTGACGATCCTATTTTTCTTTTGACCAAAATGGCCAGGCATTTGACGGCCGCCGGAATTGGGATCTTCCTCTTTCGCGAAGCCTGATAGCATCAAGTCTTTTGCAGTCATACCGAAGGTCAGCACTACACCTACATCCCGATAATATGGCAATACATAATCCTTTTGCCGATCAAGCGCAAACGCTGCCCCAACCTGTGCAGCTTCTTGCCCCTGACAGGAAATCACGAAGGGGATTTTCCCGGATCGGTTCAACAGCCACATCCGCTCATCTATCCTCCGGGATAATAGCATGGTCCGGTACATATCCAGAACCGTTTCTTCATTTAAGCCTAATTGTTCATGACGTTTTTCTGACATCATAAAACCTCCTGACCTTATTCTTTATGAATGAATGGCAAGTCCATCGACAGCAAGCGCAGCCTCGCCGATTGCTTCGGAAAGACTTGGGTGCGGATGAATGGTCTTTGCTATCTCCCAAGGCGTCGCATCAAGCACACTGGCAAGACCAGCTTCGGAAATCATATCCGTGACATGCGGTCCTATCATATGAACCCCCAGGATATCATCCGTTTTCTTGTCTGCAATGATTTTGACGAAGCCATCCGCTTCCCCGAAAACAAGTGCCTTACCAACGGCCCGGAATGGGAATTTACCAATTTTAAGCTCGTACCCTTCCTTTTTCGCCTGCTCTTCTGTCAAGCCGACGCTGGCCGCTTCAGGACTTGAATATACACATTTAGAAATAAGTGAATAATCCAATCGTTCCGGTTTTTGACCAGCCATATGTTCAACGGCTGTAATCCCTTCATGTGAAGCGACGTGAGCCAATTGCAAACCGCCGATACAGTCCCCGATCGCGTAGATATGCGTTTCCTTCGTTTGGAAGAACTCATTGGTTTCAATGAAGCCCTTTTCTTTCACGATTTCAGTATTTTCAAGGCCGATTCCTTCAACATTTGCTGATCTGCCTACGGAAACGAGCATTTTTTCAGCCGTGAATTCCTGTGTCGCTCCATTTACTTCTGCAGAAATGGCTACTGAACCATCCTTTTTCAGGGTTTCCGGCAGCACCTTTGCTCCCGTGACGATTTTGACGCCTTTCTTGCTGAGGAGACGCTTCATTTCACTTGAAATATCATGATCCTCGGTCGGGATGATTCTATCCGCATATTCCAGTACCGTTACGTCCACACCAAAATCATTCAGCATCGATGCCCATTCAATTCCGATGACTCCGCCGCCTACAATTATGATCGAACCTGGCAGGCTCTCAAGCTTAAGAGCTTCATCCGAAGTAAGCACCAACTCGCCATCGATTTGCAAACCTGGAAGTGTCCTTGGACGTGAACCGGTAGCGATGATGATATTCTGGGGAATCAGCATTTCATTTTCAGTGCCATTGTTCATTTCCACGGAAATCGTTCCTGGCATCGGCGAAAAGATTGATGGGCCAAGGATACGCCCCAACCCTTCATACACCGTTATCTTCCCTTGTTTCATCAAGTGCTGTACACCCTTATAAAGTTGTTCGACGACTTTATTTTTCCTGTCCTGCACCTTTGAGAAATCCACCTGGACATCTCCGGTAACAATACCGAATTCCTCACTTTTCACGGCAGTCTGATAAACCTCCGCACTTCTTAAAAGTGCTTTTGAAGGGATACATCCATTATGTAGACACGTACCGCCGAGTTTTCCTTTCTCCACGACAGCCGTTTTCAAACCTAATTGAGCAGCCCTTATTGCAGCCACATACCCGCCAGTTCCTCCTCCGAGGATAACGAGGTCAAATTCTTCAGCCAAAATGACTCCTCCTCACTATTAAACAATGGGTCCTGATTACCTTGTCCCTATTTATTACGTTATCCATGTTAAAGATTCCTGTGTTCACTTGAAAATAATCACAGGAATCTTGATGATGTACCATTTAAATCATTTACGTCCATTCAAGATATGCTTTTCATTTTGCAGGAATTGGCTTCTTGAATTCCTCATTCGTGCAATTCGTTCCTCTGCCATCCGGTCCGCCGCTTTATAAGTTGGAATTTGATCACGTTTTGCAATCTCGATCACTCGTTCAATGGTGTCATAAACCATTTCCACCTTCTTAAGGGCTCTTTCCCGATTATACCCTAAAAGCTCATCGGCGACATTTATGACTCCGCCTGCATTAATGACATAATCAGGAGCATAGATAATGCCCTTCTCATGGATTTGGTCACCATGAACAGCTTCCTTCAATTGATTATTGGCTGCTCCTGCAATGACCTTCGCCTTGATTTGGTTGATGGTTTGATCATTGATGACGGCACCCAATGCACAAGGTGCATAGATATCGCATTCGACTCCATAAATCTCATCAGTATTCACTGCAGTTGCGCCAAACGCTTCAACCGCACGGGCCACGCTATCTTTATTGATATCCGTAACGATGAGCTTAGCTCCCTCCTCATGAAGGTGACGGCATAAGTTATAGGCTACATTCCCTACGCCTTGAACGGCAACGACCTTCCCTTCCAATGAATCCGTGCCGAAAGCTTCTTTTGCCGCGGCCTTCATTCCGCGATAAACGCCATAAGCCGTTACGGGGGAAGGGTTGCCTGAAGAACCGAACGCAGGGGAAATCCCGGTTACAAAATCCGTTTCTTCATGTATGAGATCCATATCCTCCACCGTTGTCCCTACATCTTCAGCTGTTATATAACGTCCGTTCAACCCTTGGATATACCTTCCGAAGGCACGGAACATTTCTTCATTTTTATCTTTACGCGGATCGCCGATGATGACGGTTTTCCCTCCGCCTAAATTCAACCCGGCAGCCGCGTTTTTATAAGTCATTCCTTTTGAGAGCCTCAAGGCATCTTCGATTGCATCCTCCTCGGAAGCATACGTCCACATCCTCGTACCGCCAAGCGCTGGTCCCAACGTCGTATCATGAATGGCTATGATCGCTTTCAAACCTGATTGTTTATCCTGACAGAATAGCAGTTGTTCGTAATCATACTTCTCAAGATATTTAAAAATTTCCATAAAGAAATCCTCCCTAGGTGTTTTAATGCGTGACAGTTTATGCAAGGATGAAAAGGTTCAGCCTTACCGTTTACTACGTTCATTTGAATTTAAATTTGCTGCTTACATGATATTTTCCCCACTGGAAAAAGTGCGCTCGAAACATGAAACTTAGCCACCTATCGTACGCCTTAACTCATTGCGTACGCTTCAATAAATATGCAAATAACATGCCAATAAAAGGGTGCCAAAAGCCCCGTTCAGAACAGAATGTGGATGCCTGTTGAAAAGTTTACCCATTATAGCCTATACCAAAATTAAAAAAATTTCATGCCGGAAGTGAATTCTCACCTAAATTAAAATAAATCAGAAAATTCCATGCAATATCTTGCACACCACGCAATGTTTTGCGCGCAATAATTTTCATAGTTCTAATTTTTCCATTTTATAATATAGATTTCTGACTGAAATTCCCAACGATTTTGCCGTAAGCGTTTTATTTCCATTAAAGGTATGTACCGCCTGCTCGATGATTTCGGCTTCATACTGGTCTATTATCTCCGATAGCTTTTTACCTGATACGTATGAAGGCGGCTTCGTCGTCGCTTCTTTATCATGTTTTAATGATATGGTTTCAATAAAATCGGGAATATGCTGGATATCAATGGTTGTCTCATTCAATTTCATGAAAATGATCGCCCGTCCTAAAATGTTCTCCAGTTCCCTGACATTCCCCGGCCAGTCATAATTTTGCATCTTCTCTATGGCAGCATCGGTGATTCCCTCTATGCTCCTGCCATACTCCTGATTGATTTTATGAATTAAATGTTCCGCCAGTTCCCTCAAATCTTCCTTTCGCTTTCGAAGGGGAGCGATGAAAATGGGCATGCGGTTCAGCCTGAAATATAAGTCTTCCCTGAAAGTTCCGTTTCTTATCGCTTTTTCAAGATTGATATTCGTGGCGGCTATGACCCTGACATTGATGGCAATTGGCTTTGTTCCGCCTACTCTGATGATTTCCCGCTCTTGTAAAACCCGAAGTAATTTAGCTTGAATATTGGCTGGCAATTCGCCAATTTCGTCCAAAAAGATACTCCCTTGATTGGCCTCTTCAAAAAAACCGACCTTTCCGCCCCTGATTGCCCCTGTAAAGGCTCCCTCTTCATATCCGAACAGTTCACTTTCAAGTAATGATTCAGAGATGGCTGCACAGTTGACTCGAACGAATTTATTGAATTTCCTATCGCTAGCATTATGGATGGCATGGGCAAAAAGCTCCTTGCCTGTCCCTGATTCGCCCCTCAATAAGACAGTCGCCGGTGTCCTTGCCGATAATTTCGCCTGTTCAACGGGAAGCTTCATCTCTTCGGAAGCCCCTATTATATCATCAAAGGAATATTTGGCCTGTAGCGTCCTGATGATCTGTCGTGCCCGGTTCAATTCATGCGTCAGGTTTTGAATTTCCGAAACATCATGAATGACGCCCACACTTCCTTTCAGGTGTCCATCGACAATGATCGGAGCAACATTCACAATGACTTCCTTATGCTTCGGGCCGACACGCATATTGACACCCCTTACAGGCTTTTTTGTCTGGAGCACTTTCATATGCATGCTCTCGCCCTCGTAAATGTCAATGGATGCCGGCTTCCCAATCACTTGGGTCTTTGTCAAGCCAGTGATTCGTGTATACGCAGGATTGATCAAAAGTCCCCTGCCCTTCTCATCAACGACTGAAATGGCTTCATCACTGGATTGAATGATTGCTTGCAGCATCGTCTGAATTTCTTTCAAATCCGTGATTTGCTCCGCCAATTGTACCGCTTCCGTCTTGTTCCTGAACATGGAAAACGCACCGATTACTTGCTTTTCGGCATTTACGAGAGGAATTCTTGTCGCAATGAGCTCCAATCCATCATCAAGGATGATTCGTTGATTTACTTCTTTCCGGTTCGTTTCCATGACACGCAATAACCCCGTTGAAGGGACGAGATCTTTAATGTGCCTGCCAATCACATCCTTACGCTTTGCATTCGCTGCTCGTTCGGCACTATCATTGAACATGACGACCAATCCGTCATGGTCGATCACGACCATTCCTTCACTGGTCGTATTAAGGATCAAGTCCATTTTTGCCGAAGCGTTCTCCAATTTATTGATCAACCGATTTTTTTCTTCAAATAGCTTGGACATGATGTGGGCGACGCTGCCAGGAATGAGGATCGTTTTTTCGCCCATCTCCCTTTTGATCTCTTTATAGACTGATGGATCTCCCGTGGTATCGACGATGATGTCCAGATCCTCGTTCATCCCCTCGCTCCAGCTAGTCACTGTAGGAATCCTTCGTTCTTTTGCAACCAGCATCCCTTCTGCTGATCCATTCGTATCGGCCATACAAACAATCGAGAATACTTCACTTTCCGAAAGGAGTTTCAACACGGTTGTGCCCCCGACGCCCCCTCCTACTATCATGACCTTTTGCATGAGCCATCTCCCTTCCAACTAATCCCCAATGAGAAAATATCCCTACAATCCTTTTCGTGCTCTCCCCTCATTTTACCATATTGAAATCCCTTGAAAAACAGTCATTCAACGTGCAGCTTCCAGTCCTTTTCTGCATTCCCGAAACTTGACAAATTTTTTATATCCTTTATCATTTTTTTAAGACGGAATTATCGGAAGGGATTTGACCGCATGAAACGCTTACTCGCTTTTATGATTCTTTTTATACCCGGAGCCTTTGCCGCCTATGGCATAAAAATAATGAGGGACATGGTGTTCGGTATTTTACAGCCTCCTTATCCCCTCCTTTGGATGCAATTCTTGATCGGTCTGATCATTACGATTGGCGGGATTGCCTTTATTGCAGGGTTCATCCTTCATCGGGATCGAAAACAAAACAAAGTCCAAAGCAGGTTCAATAAGTTTTGATTCTTAAAAAGAAGGTGCCACTCAAAATATGGGCACCTTCTTTTTCTTGGCCATTTTCATACTTTATTGCTATTCGCCAAGTCATGCAGTGTGGTTGGTTTCAGCATGACAGAGTGCATGCCGTGAACCTCCCCGGCTTGAACGCCCGTTTTGGCCTTCCCTGTCCCGCTGCACCTGCAGGAATCTGCTCCTATCGCCCCAAAAATAAAAAAAACAACAATCTTTAAGAAAAGAGCCTTTTCTTTACTACCTATGAAGTCCTTCCCTGACCCGAACCGCTTCTTCCGGAAAATCGGTGATGATGGCGCTGCATCCCAAGTCGAATAGTCGCCTCATTTCGGCTGCTTTATTAATAGTATAGAGCCGTATAGGCATACCCATGCTCAAACAAGCTTGAATGATGACATCGGGGGCAGCACGAATATTCGGGTGGATGGCGCTTCCGCCAATTGCCTTTGCATAAACCCACGGCATGTATAGACCATCCCGATAAAGCGGTGCGGTTTCCAGTTCAGGCGCCAATTGGTGACAAGTCACCAAACTATAATGATTGAAGGAAGAAAGAATGATCCTATCCTCCATATTGTAGGCACGGACGAGTTGTATGACCTTGGCTTCCAAGCCTGGATACAGAAAAAGCGTGTTTTTCAATTCAATATTGCACAACAACTGATTATGGCTTAGCCAGATCAATAATTCCTCGAGCGTCGGTATTTTTTCTCTTCCCCATTTCCCCTTTGAACCGAAGGATGCATTGAGTGTTTTCAACTCCCGCAGTGTCCGATCCTTCACATATCCCGATGCATTTGTCGTTCGGTCGAGCTTCTCATCATGGATGATGATCACTTCCCCATCTTTCGAGAGCTGGACATCCGTTTCGATTCCATCCGCTCCGACGCGTGCCGCTTCATTGAACGCGGACATCGTATTTTCCGGATGTGTGCCTGCCGAGCCTCGATGAGCAAAGATTAAGGTCATGTTAACGTCCCCACCTCTCATAAACCGTCATATCCCACTTTATGAAAAGCAAAGCAAAAATATTTACATCAATATCAAGCCTTCAGCGGAATTCACTCAAGATGAAGGTGATTATTTTCGGCATAAAATGTTCCTTTCGTCATAACATTCAATTTCCTTTCCAGACTTTTGATTTGCAACCGTGTATCGGGAAACGCCATTTGTCCAATCATGATTTCCCCTTCCCCTTTAGATTCAAGCATATCCATGATCGATTTCCGTTTCCCATCAATTTGAAAAATTTGGGCGATCATACTTTCCAACCGCTTTCTGGTTTGTTCATATTGGAAATGCTGCACTTCAGTCCATTCACCAAGAAACATCTCATACACTTCAAGCTTTTCCTTGATCAATTCCAATTGTTCAATCTTTGATTTATATAAAAGCAAGGTCTGGTTCAATTCATCCTTGATAAGATTACGGTTAAACCCCTTAACATTAATGACCGTTTTCCGTTGCATACGGTTACCGATGATTGCCGCCCTCACCTTTGCTTGAGCTTCGATAACGCCGCCAATCAATTTCCCCTTTTTTTCATCAGTGAAAATATTCTTTGCTTTAAGGAAGCTGCCTAGTGAATATGATCCGATATGTATATTTTCCCCTGCTGTCAGGTGGCATTCATTGGCATGCTTCACAAAAATGTTCCTTTCTGCAGAAACCTTTGATAGGCCTTTACCGAATATGCCGCCTTTAATGAAAACGTCTCCCTCTTTTGATTTGATTTCTTTCACATTGCTTATACCGAGCTCACTTAGTATGGAAATATCCTTTGTAGCCGTCACGGAAAAATGGTCCACGACCGTCCCTTTAACCGTAACGCTTCCATCAAATTCGATATTCCCGGTTTCAATCCCTACATCTCCATCAATCGATAAGTGGGCGCCTACCGTGATCTTCCCATCCCTGAACTCCACTACCCCGTCAATCAACGCCCTGAGTACGATCTTACCGTCTTCCTCATATGGCGAAATCGTTTTTTTGTCATAAAGAAGATGTTTGTCTTTTCCTTTTCTAGGCAACGCAAGCCCTCCTGTAATCAACTGCCCCATTTCTCCTGAGGAAGGCGGTATCCTTTCACCGAGCCAATCGCCCTTCTTCACCTCATCAAGAAAACTCATATCATAATAATCAGCTTTACCATCTTCCCTGACCGCCGGTTTTCGCTCCGATCGTTTAAAATAGGTAATGATGGCATCCTTGCCATGGACTGGTTCTTTTCCAATCGCAATGACCTTACGATCGTTGATGGTCAGTTCGTTTTGCAAAACATTCATCAATATACCGTCTGTAATATGTTCCTTTTGAAGGCTCTCGAGAATATTTCCCACGATGGCTGAATGACTTTCTTTAAGGTGAGTTTCTGAACAATTGAGTTTTACACGTGCAGACATTTTATCCTCAGCCATGTCCAACTCGATCATGGGTTTCAGCCGTCCCACCGGAATTCTTTCCCCGGTAGCCTCCGTCAGGGCTTGTTTTAAGTCTTTTACATGCTCCAGCATGATTTGTGGGAACTTGAGCAAGACTGGGTTAAAATCCAGAATTGAAAAGCCGTTCAGAAAAACGGTTATATATACCAATCCAGACGCCGCTTCTAATACAAAATGCTCATTTTCTTCAAAGATCATGTATATGCCCCCTCATCGTACGATTATATATACCTATGATTATAATCTAAATATTAAGATAAAAGCCACAAAGGGTATCCCTTCACAAAAAGACTGAATATTACGATAATTAAACGAACAAAAACGCCTTTTATTTATTGGATTCTTCCTGCAAAATCCAATAAATAAAAGGCGTTTAATTTTTAGCCGGCATGTAAAAAGTTGAAGTTGCAAAACCACAAGCATCTTCTTCCTGTCTAGTGCCACCAGCAAGGGGATTCTTATTTATCTTTAGCGGCTCTAGCCTTTATCTGAACAATGGATTGATTACGGATCTTATCAACAGGTTCCCCGTATCCCTGTCAAGAAGCTTTATGTTCAAGACGGAGCTTGTCGGCGACCATCGCTATGAATTCGGAATTCGTAGGCTTTGCCTTAGTCATGCTGACGGTATAACCGAATAGGGATGAAATGGATTCGATGTTGCCGCGGCTCCAGGCCACTTCAATCGCATGGCGGATGGCACGCTCAACACGGCTGGCGGTTGTATTGTATTTTTTGGCAATATCCGGATACAACACTTTGGTGATCGACCCCAACAGCTCAATATCGTTGTACACCATGGATATGGCTTCCCTTAAATACAAATAACCCTTAATATGTGCAGGCACACCAATCTCATGGATAATGCTTGTAATGCTGGCATCCAGGTTCTTGGGCTTGGATTCATTTTGGGGGCGATAACTGAATTGGCTATGATTTTTCAAAACCGCCTGCCCTTTATTGCTCACCTGACGAATATGATTGGCCAAATTCTCCATATCAAAAGGCTTCAGGATGAAGTAGGACGCGCCCAAATCAACTGCTTTTTTCGTGACATCTTCTTGACCAAAGGCAGTAAGCATAATTACGTTAGGCATGGCACCCCGTTTTACTTCACGAAGCTTCTCCAATACACCTAACCCATCTAAATGAGGCATGATGATATCGAGGATCAATATATCGGGATCAACGTTTTCCAGCATCCCCAGGCAATCTTGACCGTTATGGGCTACCCCGATTACCTCCATATCTTCCTGTGCAGAAATGTATTCTTCCAGAAGGCCAACAAGTTCTCTATTATCATCTACAACGCACACCTTAATTTTTTTCACGCTTGATTTCCTCCTCAACTACAATTGGTCTTTTTTTCTATATGACTAAATTCTATTGTAATTGAACTTTTCGACAATGGAAACTAAATTCCTTTTATTTTTGAAAAAATATAAGGAATTCAATATTATTCTCCGGATATCTCTTGTTTTCGACTTCGTTTGCTATTCGAATAAATCGATTGTCGAAAAATCTTCACATCGTTATCATTTTATCACATCGTTTCAAAAAAACCTCCTACTTTTTAAATAAAACAGCTGTAAATCCTTCGCTTCTCCCCATTTGCCGATATTCTCTCCTTGGCTCAATCAAAAAAGGGCATCCTAAAGGATACCCGGTCTTCAACTTGCCTTTTCATAATTATCTTTGTCGTATATATTGATACCGGCTTCGTTTAACATCCATTCAATATGGACTCCATACCCACTTGTAGGATCATTGACAAATACATGGGTGACTGCACCGATTAATTTCCCATTTTGTATGATAGGACTGCCGCTCATACCTTGAACGATCCCGCCCGTTTTTTGAAGCAATTCTTTATCCGTCACTTTCAAGACCATTCCTTTGATGGCAGGAAATTTTTGAGGGATGGAACTGACGATTTCCACATCGAATTCTTCTACTTTGGAGCCATCCACCACAGTCAGGATTTTTGCTGGTCCTTCCTTTACCTCATGGGAAAGGGTGATGGGAAGTGCTTTGTCACTGATCCCATTTTCGAAATCCTGGTTTAATTTTCCAAAGATTCCAAAGGGACTATTTCGATTGATATTGCCTATTTTTTCTTTATTGGATGAAAAGCGTGCCAATTTTTCTCCCGGATCACCATTACTTCCCTTTTCAATGGAAGTGACCGTCGATTGAACAATTTGTCCATCCTTTACAACAATTGGTTTTTTCGTGTCCATATCAGAAATAACATGCCCCAATGCCCCATATTTTTTCGAATCCGGGTGATAAAAGGTCATCGTTCCTATGCCAGCTGCTGAATCACGGATATATAAACCCAATTTGTATGTTCCTTCATTCTTATCTTTCAAAGGTAAAAGGGTACTATGAAGCACTTCGTTATCACGATTGATGACAAGTTTCAACGCTTCCCCCTTCTCACCTGCCTGCTGAACAAAAGGGGTTACATCCCCCATCTTCTTTATCGTCTGACCATTGATTTCTGTAATAATATCGCCGATTTCAATCTTCGCTTTTTCTCCTGGTGATTTTTTCCCCTGCGCAGTATCAATGAGATGATGACCTACAACGAGCACCCCAAGAGTATTAAGTTTCACCCCGATGGATTGGCCCCCGGGCATGACTTTAAAGTCCTTCAACACCCGAATGTCGACCTTTTTGGCAGGCAATCCCGCCACATCAAGTAACACTTCATTCGTTCCTGGTTTCTCGGCACCAAGTGTAATTGAAGCTTGCTCATCATGAAGCGAAATCCCGTCACTGGATCCCGAAACTTTTGCAGAAACAGGCAATGATTTGGAAATACTATATTGACTTCCTTCAAATAGTACAAGATGATTTGGAATTAAAAAATATTCACGAGATGGCTGGTATAACCCTAATGTTAATAGCGAAACAAGGAGAATTCCACCGATGATCCTGTTTATCCATATAAATTTCAATCCATTCACTCTCCTCGCTCTCTGAAACTTTATGGCTACACCTTTAATTTAGCCCTCATGACAATCATTTATAACAGGAGCAAAAAATAAAAGCTATCCGTTTTTGGATAGCTTTACAATGAATGCTTATAAGGAAGTTAAAAAATGTTCATAATCTTCTTACGCGCCAATCAAGAAGTGATCTTCAGCCTTTTCGCCAGCTGTATTAACTCATTGGCATGCTGCTTCGTCAAGTCGGTAATCTCGACCCCTGAAATCATCCTGCCGATTTCTTTTATTTTTTCCGTTTCAATCAAAGGCTTCACGGAGGTATTCGTCCGTCCTGCCCTGACATTTTTCGCAATGAATAAATGGGTATCCGCCATGGCTGCGACCTGTGGCAAATGAGATATGCACAAGACCTGAGACCCCGTTGCCACTTTATAAATCTTCTCGGCAATGGATTGTGCAACCCGCCCGCTGACACCGGTGTCCACTTCATCGAATATAATCGAGGTAATGCCTTGATGCTTGGAAAAAATGCTTTTCAGCGCGAGCATGATACGCGACAGCTCTCCCCCCGAGGCAATTTTGGAAAGTGGTTTTAATGGTTCGCCGGGATTCGTGGAAATATAAAATTCCATGGAGTCCAGCCCGGACTGATTGATCCCCTTATCTGACAACTCATCGAACGTATAAGCCGTTTGATGGAAATGAGGTTCGAAAATTGTTTTTTCCATGTATAAATCTTTTAATTCCTGATGGATCTTTTTTGTAAGCTGTTGAGCGAACCCCTGGCGTAATTCAGACAGGTTCTTTGCTTCAACAATTAAATCGGCCTTAATCGATTTCATTTCCTTTTCAAGCTTAGCTATATGCGTTTCCCTATTAAGCAGCTTTTCGACTTCCTCTTCAATGCCTGCGCCATATTCGAGGATTTCTTCGATCGACCGTCCGTACTTCCTTTTCAATTGATTTATTTCATTTAGGCGTCCCTCAATGAATTCAACACGTTCCGTATCATAATCCAAAGAATCCAATTGATCTCGGATGTTCGATACGGCTTCCTCAAGCAGGAAGTAACTATTGGAGACGATCTCTGAGCTGGCTTTTAGCCCCTCATCCAGCCCTGCCGCCTCTTCCATGTTATTCATGGCTACCGACAGCCAATCAATTGCATGCTGCTCACCGTTTAATGCATTATAGCTCGTTTGCAGCGCTTCATGGATTTTCTCGAAATTATTAATTTTTTTCCGCTCTTCCATCAATTCTTCATCTTCCTGAAGTTTCAAGTCGGCTTTTTGGATTTCATCGAATTGAAATTGGATCAAGTCAAGACGGTGAACCATTTGCTGCTCATTTTGACTTAAATCATTCAATTGCTTCGAAGCGGATTCATATTGTTTATATAGCTTTTGGTATTCTGTAAGTGCAGACGAGATTTTTTCACCGCCAAATTGATCCAGCAACGGCAGATGGAGTCGTTCATCCATTAATTCCTGATGTTCATGCTGGCCATGGATATCAATCAGTGTCCGCCCTATCTCACGTAAAATGGCAATCGTCACCAGTTTTCCATTTACCCGGCATACGCTTTTTCCACTAAGCGAGATGTCTCTTCGAAGAATGGCCATCCCATCATTCATGTCCAAGCCGAATTCTTCCGCCTTGGCAAAGACCGGATGTTTTTCATCCTCTATTTGAAACAGCCCTTCTATTTCTGCTTTTGACTCTCCATGACGAATAAACTCGGAGGAACCACGCCCCCCAACCAAAAGATGGACGGCATCTATAATAATTGATTTACCTGCCCCTGTTTCACCGGTCAAGACAGTCAAGCCTTTCTCGAACGAAACGGACAGGCTGTCTATGATCGCAAAATTCCTAATCGATAGTTCTGTTAACAAACGGGTCACCTCACAAAATTATTAGAGCATGTCCAAGAATTTGCCGGAAATGATCTTTGCATCTTCCTCAGAGCGGCAAATGATCAAGCACGTATCATCGCCGCCAATCGTTCCGAGTATTTCTTGCCAATTCAAATTATCAATCAATGCACAGATTGCCTGGGCATTACCCGGAAGCATTTTCATGACGAGTAAATTGTTCGCTGCATCGATGCGTACGAAAGCATCTACGAGGATTCTCTTTAATTTTTGAAGCGGGTTGAAGCGTTGATCGGCAGGCAGGCTGTATTTATACCTTCCATCCGTTAACGGGACCTTTACAAGGTGGAGCTCTTTGATATCCCGCGATACCGTGGCCTGAGTCACGTTGTATCCAGCCAATTTCAGTTCTTCAACCAACTCATCTTGCGTCTCGATATCGTTATTGGTGATAATGTCCCTAATTTTTATATGTCGTTGTCCTTTATTCATAAGCAGAAGCACCTCTTCTCAACTGTTGTTCATGTATTGGTTATGCGCATCACTTTCATAGATAAAGCTGCCGGTTTAGTAAGGCTTCGCAATCTTCACTGCGTGCAAATAGCCGCCCCTACGGTGGTTAATATTAATGGTAGCGGATTTTTATGCAATTGTACAATTTTTTCTCTAAATGGCATGCGTTGCGCTTTCATTATTTGTTTCTATACTGCCAAGGCTCCTTCCAATGATTCCCTAGAAGGTAAAAAGCTCCTTTTAGCCAACCATTCAGCCAAAGGAGCCCTTAAAGTTCAAGCTATTCTTTTTTAAACTGGGCATGTGCTTCCGAAACGATCTCATCAACCGTTTTGGATAGCTTGAATTCTCCATCTTCTTTGGATCCTTGCCAATGTAAATGAAGCAGGAATTCAATATTTCCATCGCCCCCTGTAATCGGCGAGAAGGAGGCATCCAAAATATCGTAGCCTTCTTTTTTTGCAAAAGAAATGATTTTATCCAGCACCAGCTTGTGAATTTTAGGATCACGAACGATTCCCTTTTTTCCCACTTGATCCTTTCCAGCTTCGAATTGCGGTTTCACTAAGGCAACGACGTCACTGTTAGGAACCAGCAGGGTCTTTAACACAGGTAAAATTAAGGTGAGCGAGATGAAAGAAACATCGATGCTTGCAAAGTTCGGCATCTCCCCATCCAGATCTGCCGGTGTAACATAGCGGAAGTTGGTCCGTTCCATCACTTTTACCCGTTCATCCTGCCTAAGCTTCCAAGCAAGTTGATTATAGCCGACATCCAGTGCATAAGACATCGTCGCACCGTTTTGCAAAGCGCAATCGGTGAACCCGCCAGTTGATGATCCGATATCCAGGAGGATTTTCCCGTCCATTTGCAAGTCGAATTCATTTAAGGCTTTCTCCAGTTTCAGACCGCCTCTTGACACATAAGGCATGACTTTACCTTTGATCGTAAATTCGAGATCGACTGGCACCTTTTCCCCCGGCTTTTCGTACCTCTCTTCATTTGCGTAGACAAGACCGGCCATAACCATCCGCTTAGCTTTTTCACGTGTATCGGCCAAGCCCTGTTCTACAAGCAATACATCTACTCTTTCTTTCATTACTTTCATATTGTCAGGCCCTTTTTTCTTTTTTGGGTGTTATCATTTTTATCTTTTTAATGGCAGTTTCGGTCGTTAAGCCAATTTCTTCAAGCAATTCATCGACACTTCCATGTTCAATGAAATAATCCGGAATGCCCATTCGATCGATGATGGCTCCATAAAAGCCCTGATCATGTGCATATTCCAGTACAGAACTTCCAAAACCGCCCTGCAGCACAGCTTCTTCTATCGTCAGGATCGGCATTTTTTCACCGAGGAGACTGCTTAGCATCTTCTCATCCAAAGGCTTAATGAACCTGGCATTGATCACCTTAACGGAATAATCCTCTTTCTCCAGCCGTTCTGCAGCCTCAAGGGCCATCGGAATCGTTGTGCCGAACGTTAAGATGGCAGCATCCGTTCCTTCTTTCAGAACTTCCCATGATCCGATTGGTATCTGCTTTAATTCGGTATCCATCGCAACGCCCCAGCCATTTCCGCGCGGGAAACGCATAGCGATCGGGCCATCATTATAGCTTATGGCCGTATTGACCATATGCTGACCTTCGTTTTCGTCCTTAGGCATCATCAATACCATATTCGGAACATGCCGTAAGAAAGCAATATCGAAAACGCCTTGGTGCGTTTCCCCATCGGAGCCAACCAACCCGGCACGATCAATGCCAATGAATACGTTCAAATTCTGGCGGCAGATATCATGGACCACTTGGTCATAGGCCCTTTGGAGAAAGGTCGAATAAATGGCCAGGAATGGTTTCATTTTTTGCGTAGCCAAACCAGCTGCAAAAGTGGCAGCATGCTGCTCGGCAATCCCTACATCATAGAAACGCTCAGGGAATTCTTGAGCAAACCCCACCAATTTCGAACCGACCGGCATTGCAGGTGTTATGGCGACTATCCGTTCGTCTTCACGGGCAAGCCTGCTGACGGTATCGCTCACAAGCGCACTCCAAGCAGGCCCTTTAGTAGGGGATTTGACGAAATCGCCTGTTTCGATCTTGTATGGGCCTGTCCCATGCCAATTTCCTGTAGTGTCCAACTCGGCTGGGGAATAGCCCTTGCCTTTTTTCGTGATGACATGCAGCAGGACCGGTCCCTTCGTTTTCTTGGCATATCTTAAATTCTCCAGCAGTTCTTCATAATTATGGCCATCGACAGGGCCAAGGTATGTGAAACCGAGTTCTTCGAAGAAAATTCCTGAAACCAATAAATACTTCATGCTATCTTTCAAGCGTTCGGCGGTAGCTGCAAGCTTTCCTCCGACGGCAGGAATTTTTTTCAATAGCAGCTCCAATTCATCTTTTGCCCAGTTATATTTACCTGCCGTACGCAATCTTCCCAATATGGTGTGCAATGCTCCAACGTTAGGGGCAATCGACATTTCATTATCATTAAGAATGACGATCATGTCCTTTTTTTCGTCCCCGATATGATTCAAAGCTTCAAGTGCCATGCCGCCTGTAAGGGCTCCATCACCGATTACAGGTAAAATGATACTTTTTTCACCTTTGATATCACGGGCAGCAGCCATTCCCATGGCAGCCGAAAGGGAGGTTGAACTGTGGCCGGTTTCCCATACATCATGGGGGCTTTCAATCATTTTCGGAAAGCCGCACAGCCCTTTGTATTTCTTTAAGGAATCGAACTCCCCAGCCCTGCCTGTCAGGATTTTGTGGACATATGATTGATGTCCGACATCCCAAAGGATTTTATCATTGGGACTGTCAAACTCTTTATGCAACGCAATGGTCAATTCCACGACTCCTAAATTGGGGCCGATGTGCCCGCCGGTGACCGATAGTTTTTCTACAAGGAATTTACGAATATCCACACTTAACTCGACTAGTTCTTCATTATTCATCTTCTTCAAAAAAGAAGGGTCTTTTATAGATAGAAGATCCAAATAGGACCACTCACTTTCTGTCATTTTCGGTTGGAAGTAAAACAAATCCTCATCAAGAGGGATATATTGAAGACTTGACCGAAAAATTGGTTTTAAGTTAAAAATAGCCGCCAACACCCAGGTGATTTCGGCGGCTTCATTACCTATTTAATCACGTAACTCCATTAAAAAAGCGATCTTGTTTTTCACATATTTTTGCACAATGAGTATACCATAAAACCTTAATTGATAACAAATTTAGCCACAATCAATGATTTCGGGTGGCTATTAAATCCGTCAGCTCATTCAGCAAATCTGTTTCCAGGGCCGTTTTTGCTAAAGAGGCATGGGCAAGGCCAATATGCTGTTCAAGCTTCTCCTTCGCCCCTTGGAGCGAAAGCAGTGAAGGATATGTGCTTTTATGGTTTCCTTCATCACTGCCAACCGGCTTGCCAATCAACTCAACAGATCCTTCAATATCCAGAATATCATCCCGTATCTGAAAAGCAAGCCCTAGGTGGTAGCCAAAGTCCCGCAAATGCTGAAGCTGCTCTTCATTCGCTCCTGATAATATGGCTCCGGAGAGAACACTTGCCGTCAGCAGCTTGCCCGTTTTATGTTCATGGATATACTCCAATTCCCTGAGGGTCAACTGCTTATCTTCACCTTCCATATCGGCGACTTGACCGCCAACCATCCCCTCTGCTCCGGCAGACTTGGCAATTTCGCTTACAAGGTCCAGTTTCATTTGGGCCGTCACCTCGGGATCGTTCATACCCGAGATCAATTGGAAGCTATATGTAAGTAAGGCATCACCGGCAAGAACGGCTACGGCCTCACCGAATACCTTATGGTTCGTCGGTTTTCCGCGGCGGAGATCATCATCATCCATCGCGGGAAGGTCATCATGAATCAAAGAATAGGTATGGATCATTTCAATCGCTGCCGCTGCCGGAATTCCCATTCTCAAGTTTTTCCCGAATGCCTCCAACACCGCAAAAACCAATAAAGGGCGTATTCTTTTTCCGCCGGCTTCGAGTGAATAGGTCATCGCCTCTTTCACCACAGCCGGAGCGTCAAGCTTCTTGATGTATTCAATGATTTCCGTTTCGATTATTGCTTTGTATTCTTTAGAAAAAAGATCGAAGGATGTTGGACTCATGTTATTCTTCCTCCTGGACAACGAAGTTTTCAAGTTCGCCGTCTTCCCGTAAAATTTGGGTCAGCTGATCTTCAACCGCCTTAAGCTTCGTATGACAAAGCCTGGATAAGTCCATACCTTGTTTATATATGGAAATGGCTTCTTCAAGGGGCACATCGCCCTCTTCAAGCTGTTCCACAATTTTCTCGAGATTCTCCATCGCTTCTTCGAATGTAGCTTCCTGTTTTTTTGTCATGGTTCAATTCGCTCCTTAATATCTTTAATTTCACACTCAAGAGTGCCATCCTTTATGGAAACGGCTATCTTTTCCCCAATGGATACCTGCTGCGTGCTTTTCACGAGCGTCTCATCTCCAGTAAAAACCAACCCATAGCCCCGTTCCATGATTTTCAACGGGCTGAGGGCAGATAATGTGGCCGTCATATGGACGAACTGCTGCGATTTATGCCGATAGATTGCTTCCATCGCCCGCCGCAATTTTTTTTCATGCTGCTGCAATTCTTCCTGAGCATTTTTGACCGCTTGTTCAGGATGCTGCTTCTTAAGAATATCGTTCAATTGGTTTAGCCCATCCTTCTTTTTCAAGAAGTACCGGGTACTTGTCTTCAAAAGCCTGTCCTTCGTCCTGTCAAGCTGTTCAAGCTTTTGTTCATACATTTTATGAGGATAACGGAAAGCATAGGATCTCTCCATCCTCGTCAATTTGGTGCGTTCAAAATTCACCGCCTCACGAATCGAACGGGTCAAGCGATTCTTTCGGTTCATCAGGCGTTCCAGTATTTCATTCAGATGCGGGACCGCTAGCTCTGCTGCCCCTGTCGGTGTCGGCGCACGCATATCAGCGACAAAGTCTGCAATCGTAAAATCAGTTTCGTGTCCGACAGCAGAAATGATCGGAATATCGGAATCATAGATCGATTCAGCCACGATTTCTTCATTGAAAGCCCATAGCTCCTCGATCGACCCGCCGCCCCTTCCAACTATGAGCACATCGCTCTCCGCCCTTGCATTAGCCATCGTGATCGCTTTTGCAATCGATTTAGCGGCATTATTCCCTTGGACAAGCGCAGGGTATACGATGACCTTCGCAATAGGGTACCTCCGCTTGATGGTAGTCAGGATATCCCGCAATGCAGCACCGGTCGGAGAGGTAATGACCCCTACCGATTTTGGGTACTGCGGAATCGTTTTCTTATGTTCGGCCAAAAACAACCCTGCCGCTTCCAGCTTTTTCTTCAGCTGCTCATAAGCCAGATACAAATCGCCCACTCCGTCCGGGGCCATGCTTTTCACATAAAGCTGATACTGTCCGCTCGCTTCATATAATGAAATATCACCCTTTACAAGTACCTTCATTCCATTTTCGGGCAGAAATTTCATCCCCTTGGAATTAGCGGCAAACATAACGGAGAGGAGGCGGGCCTTTTCATCCTTGAGCGTAAAATACATATGACCGCTCGTATGTTGTTTAAAATTCGAAATTTCACCTTTTATGTACACATTTTGTAAATGGGGGTCGGCGTCAAACTTCCTTTTAATGTACTTCGTTAATGCCGACACGCTCAAATATTGCTGGTTACTCATATCATGTCTCCTTCCGACGGGAATCGGATATAAAGAAAGCTCACCTATAGGTTACACGTAATACGTCATTAAAATTTATGAATGGAAAAAAGCGGTCTCCCGTTATTATAAAACAAGAGGTCCGCTTCTTTAAATGTTTTAACGCTTTTTTCAGCTTTTTAATGCTGATTTTCTCTGTTCAAATGTTTTTTGAGCAGATTTGACCGTATTCTTCATAAGCATGGTAATCGTCATGGGACCGACGCCTTTAGGAACAGGGGTAATGTATGAAGCCTTGTTTTTCACTTCTTCAAACGCCACATCACCGCAAAGCTTTCCTTCATCATTCCTGTTCATCCCGACATCAATGACGACCGCACCTTCCTTAATATGATCACTTGTGATCGTATCCCTCTTACCGACGGCTGCCACGACCACATCAGCTTGCTTGGTGAAATACGCAAGATCCTTTGTCTTTGAATGACAGTATGTAACGGTTGCGTTCGCATTTAAAAACAATTGTCCGGCTGGTTTCCCGACGATATTGCTTCTTCCGACAATGACCACATGCTTTCCTTCAAGCTCATAGCCAATATGCTCAAGCATCACCATAATCCCGTATGGCGTACAAGGTAAGAAAGCATCCTGACCGGTCATCATCCGCCCAATGTTAATCGGATGGAACCCATCCACATCCTTTTCCGGGGAAATCGCTTCAATGATCGCCTTTTCAGAAATATGCCCTGGCAATGGCAGCTGCACCAATATGCCATGAATGCTTTCATCCTGGTTCAGTTCATCGATGCTCTGCATTAATTCATCCTGAGATAGATTTGCAGGCTTTTTGATCAAAACGGAATGCATCCCCACGTCTTCACAGGCTTTTTGCTTATTGCGTACATAAGTCTGTGAGGCTTGGTTATCACCGACGAGGATGACAGCCAAACCCGGGACCATATCTTTTTCACGTAAATGTTGAACTTCCTTGCTGATTTCCTGCCTAACTGCCTCTGCAATTTCTTTACCATTAATGATTTGAGCTGACATGTGTATATTCCTCCCAAGTTAATTTTGCTAAAGAAATTGCCGGGAGATTCATGGCTCTAGACTGCAGCCTTAGCTGTCGCTTTTCACCTTCACTTTGGATAAAACGGCATTCACAAAGCTGCTTGATTGATCATCACCGAATTTCTTAGCAATTTCAATAGCTTCATTCATTGCGACACTTACAGGAACATCTTCACTGTGAACCATTTCATAAATCGCGATTCTCAGTAAATTCCGATCAATGTTCGCTAATCTTTCCAGCGTCCAGTTCTCTAAATTGTCCCTGATCATTCCATCAAGCTGTTCTCGATTTTCCGTAATCCCCATGACTAATTTCTTGAAATATTCATCAGTAGGAGCGCCATCCAATACGCTTTCCATTGCTTCTTCGGCACCCGACTTGGCAATATCAATCTGATATAGTGCTTGAAGGGATTTTTCACGGGCTACTCTTCTTTTCATAATCTTACTCCTTTAACATCTACTATTATATATGAAAACGCCAGAACAAACGAACATTAAATAACTTTTTTTCAAAAACATTAAGATTTACAGCGTATTCTTCCGTATTTCAGCTGTTTTTCACAAAATCAAAGGAGAAAAAGGCATACTCACCTTGATCAACCTATCATCCCACGATCTTTTCCAGCAAGAAAACACGATTCAATCCCTTTGAATGTGTCAAAAAAAAGTGCTTGCCTGGCTTTCATGCTCATATTTCACCTTTTACACAATAACAGAAATCACCCTTGAATTAAAGGGAAACTTCCAGGCACCGCCTTATTATGTTCATTTACCGTAATATTATCAGTCCAGCCCGGATGAATAGCGATGCAATCATTGAGCCGGCATCCAAACAAACAAAAACCCGGCTTTTTGCCGGGTTTCTGCAGGTGTGGATCGAATGGTGCCACTTACACTTCTTGTTCGTAATCCGCTTCTTGTTTCGCGTTTTCAAATGCTATGCCAACAACATGGATGTTCACTTCACCAGCATCGATGGCCGTCATGTTCAACAAGGCTTCACGAATGTTGTCTTGCACTTCTTGGGCAACTTTCGGAATTGAAACACCAAATTTCATGACGCAATATAGTTCGACTTTGATCGATTCTCCCGTCAAGTCCACTTTAACACCCTTACCGTGGTTCTTTTTACCAAGCTTTTCAACTACACCAGTAGCGAAATTACCGCGCATATGTGCAACACCTTCAACTTCCGATGCAGCAATGCCCGCAATTACCTCTATCACCTCAGGTGCAATCTCCACTTTGCCCAGTCCACTATTAAAATCATTCATTTCGAGTAATTGGCCTTCCATTTCACTCATTCAAAAGCACCTCCTGTCTTCCTTTACATTATGAGTTCATTACATCATATATTTCAAGGAATTTGGTATTAAATTCTCCCGATACGAATTGTTCATGCTGAAGCAACTTAATATGGAACGGAATGGTTGTGCTGATTCCTTCAATGACAAACTCACCTAAAGCGCGCTTCATTTTCTCGATCGCTTCTTCTCTTGTCGGTGCATGGACAATCAATTTAGCAATCATGGAATCATAATATGGCGGTATCGAGTACCCTGGGTATGCTGCGGAGTCCACCCTTACTCCATACCCTCCTGGAGGTAAATACATGTGTATTTTTCCAGCTGAAGGCATAAAATTCTTTTCTGGGTTTTCCGCATTGATCCGGCATTCGATGGACCAGCCGTCAAACGTTACATCCTCTTGTGAAAGGGATAGTTTATCACCTGAAGCGACCTTGATCTGTTCTTTGATCAAATCCACTCCTGTCACCATTTCCGTGACTGGGTGTTCAACCTGGATACGTGTATTCATTTCCATAAAGTAGTATTTTCTATTCACATAGTCATAAATAAATTCGACGGTTCCGGCTCCTGAATAATTAACCGCAAGAGCCGCCGTAACTGCAGCCTGCCCCATTTCAGCACGTGTTTCACCATCCAGTGCCGGAGATGGAGTTTCTTCAACCAGCTTTTGCAAGCGTCGTTGAATGGAACAGTCACGCTCACCTAAATGGATGGCATTGCCATGGTTATCGGCCATGACTTGAATTTCAACATGACGGAAGTCTTCAATGTATTTCTCAATATAAACACCCGGATTGCCGAAAGCCGTCGCCGCTTCTTGTTGCGTGATGTTAATGCCCTTGATGAGATCTTCTTCGGTCCTTGCGACCCGGATCCCTTTACCGCCGCCGCCGGCAGTGGCTTTGATGATGACTGGGTAGCCCATTTCATTGGCAAGGGCCACTCCCTCGTCCGTATCTTTGATGATGCCTTTGGAACCGGGAACGATCGGAACCCCAGCTTTTCGCATCGTTTCCCTTGCCACGTCTTTTGTTCCCATTTTATTGATCGCTTCAGGGCTAGGACCGATGAATATGATATTGCATTCACGGCAAAGCTCCGCAAAATTCGCATTCTCAGCAAGGAAACCATATCCAGGGTGAATCGCATCCGATCCTGTTTTCTTGGCAGTACTGATGATGTTCGTTGTATTTAAATAACTGTCTTTGGATAGTTTGGGACCGATGCAATAGGCTTCATCGGCAATTTGGACATGTAGTGCTTCTTTGTCAGCTTCCGAATAAACCGCTACAGTCTCAATCCCCAGCTCCTTGCATGCCCGGATGATTCGGACAGCAATCTCGCCTCGATTGGCAATTAATACCTTTTTAATCATTTAGAAACAGCTCCTCATTCCGGCTTTACTAAAAATAATGGTTGACCATATTCTACAAGTTGCCCTTCTTTTACAAGGACTTCAATGATTTCACCGCTAACTTCGGCTTCGATTTCATTGAAGAGTTTCATCGCCTCGACGATGCAGACAATCGAATCCGTAGTCACTTTAGCGCCCGCTTTTACGTATGCCGGAGAATCCGGTGCAGGTGATTGGTAAAATGTCCCTACCATAGGAGATGTGATCTTATGTAAATTTTCCCGTTCAGAGACAGCAGGAGCCGGTGCTGCCGGTTCAACAGCTTTTACCGTCTCAGGAGCAGCGGCAGGCTTAACCTCGACAGCTGCATTGGCTTGAACGGCATCCAGAGAAATTGCCGGCTGGATGGCTGTAACCGTTTCAGTTTTCTTTAATTTAATTTTCGTTCCTTCATTTTCATAAACGAATTCACTTATATTGGATTGATCGACTAGCTTGATGATTTCACGAATTTCTTGCACTTTCATTTTGTGCACCCCTTGTCTAATTTAATATGAGTTTGTGAGGCAATAATATTTTATGTAACATCTTATACCCTCTTATCCTCAGCTTATCTCTATCTTGTCCAATTCTGCAAGATGAAGCCGGTCCTCCATCCGAAAGCGAATTCACTCTACCTGTTTTATAACAGGAATTTCACTTTCCCAAAATATTGTTTCCTGTAGAGAATTGAAAAATTTATGACCAGCTTCTAACATCATACAATATTAGCTTATACAAATTCAATGATAGATTAGTTGCAAGTTGATATCCATACTTCCATTCTACACCCTTATTATAATATTGTGAATTCTTAACCCTTCATTTCCTTGGCATATCCCCGGATATTTCAGCGATTATCCTTCTGGAGTAAAAGTAACACCACTTTAAATTACTATTTTAGAAAAGTATATTCTTTATACCTGGTTGATTTCCCACTATCAAATGGCAAAAAAAAGCTTTTCCTCTAAAATTTACTCCTGATACACTAACGAAAAAAAAGACAAAAAAAAATCCCTTTTTTTATAAAGGGAGACCTTCAAACTAGAGCTGTTGTGTATCAGAGTTTCCTTCTGACTTGAGATTATTTTTCAGGTTGGAAATCGACCACTACATTTTGTGCATCGCTCACTTCTTTGCGGACCAGGCGGATAATGTTGTTGGCTTCTGTTTTAGTTTGTTTATCAGCCTTGACACTCACCTTAACATCCGTACCATCGACGCGAACCAATGCAGCATTATAATCCATGGCCACAATTAAGTTTTCAATGATATTTTCTTTAACCTTCGTTTCACTCAATTGTTCGATTTTAGCATACGCTTCGTCTCTTTCTTCAGCCGAAAGGTCTGTATTGCCCATCTTTTCTGTCAATTCTTCATTCAGCTTTGCGCGTTCATCCTCAATCTGCATCCTTAATGATTCGAATTCATCACCTGATGCTATCGTTACAGATGAACCTTCTGCATTTTTGGACGATTCTTTATTTCCTTTGCTTTCACCTTTTGTCTCAGCTTTGTTGTCTGTTTTCATTTCCGTTTTGTTTTCTGCCTTATTTTCCGCCTTTTCCGCTTGCTCCGTTGCCGTCATATCGGCAGCATTTTCTTCAGGAGCGGTTAAGTAATAGACTGAAAGGACAACGACCAGACTTAGCATAGTCAATAACCAAACCGTTTGCTTTTTTAATAACATGATAATTTTCCCCCTTATTTTTTAGGCATGACAGAAACCCTATGACTCGGTACATCAAGTGATCGTGTGACAGCTTCGACGATCCACTTTTTGATTTGAATGTTTTCGGCTCCTTTAGCGACTACAAGGACTCCCCTTACAATAGGTTTCTTTGTTTCGGAAATGATCGGCCCTTCTTTTTCGCCGCTTTTGACCAAAACTAGTTGTTCATCCACCGATGTATCCTCGACCGTCCTTTTGCCGCCTTCCTGATCGGTTTCTTGCGTGACCTGCTTTTGGGTGACTTTATTTCTTTCATATACTTTTTTCTCGGATGCATCCACGTAGATCACGACTTTTACATCCTTGACTCCCGTTATTGATTCCAACGCTTCCTTCATTTCATTTTGAAGGTATATTTCATAATCCTTCGTGTTCTTGAATTCGGATTGATTTTTCTGACCGAATGTTTCGACATCATCCTTTTCTTCTTGCTTGTTATTGAATACCGTCTTCACGTCGGATGTTTGTCCCGTCTGGTTGGTGGTTAACAGATTACCTGCCATCATGATTCCCGCTCCCAAAAGGACAACGATTAAAGCATAGACATACAGGGAAGGTTTTTTTTCCTTCGGCTCTTTTTGGTCAGGATCCTTATTCAATAGTTTTTGCAGCCAGGATAATGGACCTTTGTCTTTGTTCAATACTTAAGTCACTTCCTTTCCCCGGCGATTTCAATGATCTCTTTATCGACAGACCAACTTGTTGCCAGAAAACTTTTGACCGCATCCAGATTGGCATCGTTCGAAGGTGATGGCCTCTCTGCGTTAATATCGATTTTTGCAACAGCCTCTATCGAAGTGTCTTCTTTCCCTTCTGCCTTTTCCAAAGATATGTTGATATTTTGCAAATCTTCCACGCTTGGTTTTTCCTCATTCTTGACGGCAACATCAATCGCACTGATCTTCATGTTATAATCCTTCATCAGCTCCTCTTCCACATCTGCCTTTAAGTCAACAGCCATTTGTTTTAAAATATATGCACCCTGGGTAGCTTGTATTTCTTTTTTCTTCATTTCTGTCAAATTTCCCAAATCTTTTTTTTTCTGATTTTCGAATTCGCTCGTCGCGGCAGATAATATTTCATCGAAATCCTTATTGAATAACCCCAATATAGGAGTGATGATGATCGCAATCAATAATAGTCCGATGACCATTTTGGCATATTTCTGCAATGCTGAATTGGGAAGAAGCATATCGATTACTGTGGCAAGCAGAACGAACACGATGATATTGGATACCCAGCCAGCTAAAAAACTCACCAAGCCCCCTCCTTTCTAACGAACCATCAGGGTAATGTTTCCAGAGGCGATGATTACCGTGATACTTAAAAAGAACATGAGTGATACGATCGCCAATGCAGCAAAAATATAAATCATGCTTTTACTGATGATGTCGAGGCATTTTATTACCGGGCCGCCGCCAAGCGGCTGCAAAAGACTGGCTGCCAGTTTATAGACAAATGAAATCATCAGGATCTTTATCGCTGGAAAGGTCGTAATGAGCAGCAATATGATGACGCCCGATAAGCCCACCGTATTTTTCAGAAGGACGGAGGCACTGATGACCGTATCCGTTGCATCAGTGAACATGCGCCCGATTACTGGTATGAAGTTACCTGTCACGAATTTGGCCGTTCTGATCGTAACCCCGTCCGCTACAGCGGAGGATGCCCCTTGAACGGAAATGACGCCAAGGAATATGGTCATGAACGCTCCAAGGATGCCGATGGCAAAGTTACGGAGAAGCTGGGCGAGCTGAGTTACTTTGTAATGTTCGGTCAGCGTGCTGACGATGCTCAAAATCGCTGCAAAGAA
This sequence comes from Bacillus sp. mrc49, assembly GCF_002803435.1. Classification (NCBI taxonomy): domain Bacteria; kingdom Bacillati; phylum Bacillota; class Bacilli; order Caryophanales; family Bacillaceae; genus Bacillus; species Bacillus sp. mrc49. The sequence goes on from NZ_PHNG01000689.1 coordinate 34,795, forward strand.
TAATAAGGGGAGGACGATGAATTGCACCAGGATGCCGCTCGTGTTCATTAAAAACATTAAGACCGGATGGAAGAAGGCAGCTGACACAAGCCCGCCCGACGCAGCTATCAAAGCCAAAAGAAGCGGGATGAGCGCCATCAAAAAGGAAATCATCAAATCTATCGTGTCTTTTGTATATTCGATCGCCACATGAAAACTGTTGAGCGCCAGAATGATAAGCACCATATAAACGATTGCATAAGCGACCTTACTCACAGAACTTTGCTCAAACGCATTCTGCAAATTCTGCAAAAACATGCTGAAAACGGTTAACAGGATAAGTGACCCCAGCAGCTTGCCGTTGACGAGCAGCTCATGAAAAACGAACTTTGTGATGCCCTTTAGCCACTGGTCAAAGGAGAATTTCTTATCCCCGCTTACAAAATCCATGAAACTCCCTTTCTGGCTTTCCGGTAAGAATCCACCATATTCCGTGACAATGTCATCCCAATATTGTTTAAGCTCATCGACCCCCAGTCTTTCTATTTGGGCTTGTACCAGTTCGGACTGCATGATCGGCTCTTGAACGCTTTCTGCATTTTCAGGATTTTCGGCAGCTTGTCCAATAGATGTATGCAAAAAAAAGAGTAAAATGAATAGGATCGATAAGTAAGGCATCCGCTGCTTCATACATTCACCTCATTGACTAGTAGGAATAATCCATTAACTCGGGAGCATCTGAATGATCGTTTCGATAATGACCGTCAATATTGGAATTGCCATCGCCAGGATCAGGATTTTTCCGCTCAATTCTATTTTTGAAGCGAGCGAGCCCTGCCCGGCATCTTTCGTAATTTGCGATGCGAACTCGGCAATATAGGCAATTCCGATTATTTTTAAGATGGTCTCCAGATAGACCGTATTTACATTGGCATTAACTGCGATTTTCTCTAACATTAAAATGATCTCGTATATTTTATCTGCCAGAAAAAGAAAAATGGAGCACCCTACAAAAACGATAAGCAGGAATGCCAAATTTGGTTTTTGCTCCTTGACGATCAAGGCCAGAAAGGTGGCAACCAGGGCAATGGCTACGATTTTTATGATTTCAATCGCCAATCCCCCCTTACTGAAATAGGAATACAGATTTAATTTTTTGGAATAAGTCCTCCACTACAGATGCGACCATGAATAAAATATAGATGAATCCGAAAAGTGTCACCCACTGGGCATACTCCTTCTTCCCAACCTGGTCGAGTATCGTATGAAGAAATGCTACAACAAGCCCCACACCCGCTATTTTAAATATGATGTCCACATCAATGCCCATTTTCATTCCCCCCACATAAACTACATCAGCAAAATGATCAATAACAATCCGGTTAGAAAACCAAGACTTTTCATCATTTTTTCATATTTCCCCTGTCGTTCGAGCGCATCGCTCTCTTCCCGTTCCAAATGTGCCATCGTCAGCATGATCTGTTTTTGTTGATGATGCCTATCGCTTTTCCCAAGCGTCTCCCCGAACTGTGAAAGGATTTCGAACTCCCCCTGCTTCAAGGCCAGGGATTTCCATATTTTCTTCAAGCTCTCATCCCATGCTTCCTTGACGGTGGTCTCACCTGACTTGAGCCGATTGGCGAATGTTTCGAAAAAGTTGGATAATGGATTTGTCAGCTGCTTGGAAAGCTTCCTTGCCGCTTCTTGCAAAGGTGTATGTCCATACATGATTTCCGCTTCAAGCGATTGCATCGCGACTTTAAGTTGTCTCAGCTGCCGCGGCCTCAAACTCAATTTTTTGGCAGCCTCGAAACCTGCCCATGTGGTGGCTATGATGATGATCGCTGCACCAACCAACTTAAACATGTGGTTTCACACTTTCACCAGAGAAAATAGGGACCCCAGCTGCATCGAGGATTTTGTAGCTTCGCGTCCCGGCTTTCGTTCTTCGTAATTCGATAAAACGTTCAAAGATGTTTTGTTTTAATATCTCTGCGATGAAGGGCCGCTTCTTCATTTCTTCCAATGTATGTCCATGTGTTGTTATCATGAGTTTAATGCCCGCATTCACCGCTTCGAGAACTGCCTGGGTATCTTCTGCTCGCCCTATTTCATCCACGACCAATACATCCGGTGACATCGAACGGATCATCATCATCATTCCTTCCGCTTTGGGACATCCATCGAGGACATCCAGCCTTGTTCCAAATTCAAGCTGCGGCACCCCATGAACGCATCCTGCTATTTCCGAGCGCTCGTCCACAATACCCACCTTTTGCGGCGCTATGCCCCTCTTTTCATTTCCACTGGATATCATTCTTGCAATATCCCGCAACACCGTCGTTTTTCCTGTTTGCGGAGCACCGATCAATAATGTATGCTGCCATTCCCCATTATATAAATATGGAGTAAGCGGCTCAGCCACACCGACTTTCTCACGGGCAATCCGGATATTGAATGAGGAAATATCCCTTATTGCCTTGACCGCTCCATTCTCCAGAATGACCTTTCCGGCAAGGCCGACTCGATGGCCTCCAGCGATGGTTATATAGCCTCGCTTCAATTCTTCCTCAAGCGTATACAACGAAAATTGACCTATTTGGTTCAATAATTGATCTGCATCCGTTTTGGAAACGGCATACGAAAAGAAGAAAGGTTCACCACCAATAATGACCTCAAGCGGTCTTCCGATCCGTATTCGCAGCTCTTCCATTTTTTCTATCATCATCGGTGTCATACCCTGGAGCTGCTCGTATAGGGTTTTCGGTAAAAAAGAAAGAATCGTTTCCATTTTGACAATCCTCCTGTATACACCACTTTCAATAAAATATATGCCGGTCGGTCGTTATTGATGCCAAGCTATTAAAGAAACTGGCCATTTATCGAAGGTTTATGGACCTTGCTAAAAAAGCAACAAAAGGCCGAGACATCTATCTCTGCCATCGCCATCGTCAAATGCGATAATAATTGAGCTTTTTTGTACTTTACGTAAAAACAAAAATTACATCCTGCTGCACGCCAGTTTTGGTAAATCTGTATTTAGACCGTTTCATTGCACTGCGGGCGATCCGTGAGCACCCGCAGGCTTTGCTCCTACAGAGTTTCACGAAGACAGGCATTCACCGCGGGAGTGTCGCACGCACACCCGCTTTCCTCCACTTTGCGTGAAAACGAGGATGTCATCCCGACAGTCCACATGTAGCTAGCGGGAAAAGGTACAAAAAGCAGGGCAAACGCAGTATTTTTATGAGAAATCGTCTCGAATTCGATGCAAAGCCCAAAACTGGAGAGTACAGTGGTTAAACTCGCGAGGAACTGTAGATTAGATCGTTGCCTTCCCTCAGGACTCTCGCTTCCCGCTCGATTCAACTTGGTTTTAACAACTTTTCTCCCTGAATTTTTTATTCATTAAGAGAAGAGTAAAAGAAGAGTGCAAAAGAAAAGCATACCTGAGTCGGGTTGCTATAAGGGGATCAAAAAGGTAAGCGAAGGTTCAAAGGGGAATATTAAAAGGGGTTCGGAAATTTAATTCCGAACCCCTTTTCTCTATAAATGAAAGACCGAGATAGGAATCTCGGCCTTCTAGCCATTATGCGCGTGATACGTATGAACCTTCGTTCGTATTGATCAATAATTTGTCACCTTGGTTGATGAAGAATGGTACTTGAACGGATAGGCCTGTCTCAAGCACAGCTGATTTCGTTCCGCCTGAAGATGTATCGCCTTTAATTCCAGGCTCAGTTTCCGCAACTTCAAGTTCCACTGTATTCGGAAGCTCAACTCCAAGCGTTTCGGCTTGGAAGGTCATGATATGCACTTCCATATTTTCTTTAAGGAATTTCAATTCGCGCTCGATGCTCGAAGCAGGCAGCTCGATTTGGTCATATGTTTCGTTATCCATGAATACATGGCTATCGCCGCTTGCATAAAGGTACTGCATTTTGCGGTTTTCGATATGTGCCTTTGCAACTTTCTCACCGGCACGGAATGTTTTCTCTTGGATGGAACCTGTACGGAGATTGCGAAGCTTAGAACGTACAAAGGCTGCACCTTTTCCAGGTTTAACATGTTGGAACTCGATAACCTGCCAAATTCCGTTATCTACCTCAATCGTAACACCCGTGCGAAAATCGTTTACAGAAATCATAAATTTGTCCTCCTACATGTACATGTTTACAGAATGATTAACTCTTTCGTTGAATGAGTAAGTGCTTCGTTACCGTCAATTGTAACGATTGTATCATCTTCAATCCGTACCCCGCCAACGCCCGGCAAGTAAATGCCCGGTTCAACGGTTACGGCCATACCTGGTTCCAAAATGATATCAGACCTTAAGGATAATGCTGGGCCTTCATGAACTTCAAGACCGATTCCATGTCCGGTCGAATGTCCAAAATACTGCCCGAATCCCTTTTCTTCAATTAAGTTACGAGTTAGTGCATCCGCTTCCCTGCCCGTCATGCCAGGTTTGATCCCAGCCATTCCGCGCAGCTGCGCTTCTAAAACAATGTCATAAATGTTAATAAGTTCTTCACTCGGCTTGCCAACTGCTAATGTCCGAGTTATATCAGACACATACCCGTGATAGTATGCTCCGTAATCCAATGTGACAAAATCGCCTTTTTCAATGATTTTATCCGTAGCCACTCCATGGGGAAGTGCCGACCTCTTGCCGGATGCCACAATTATATCAAAGGAAGAAGAAGTTGCCCCCTGTTTCCTCATGAAGAATTCAAGTTCATTGGATACATCCAATTCCGAAATTCCTGGACGGATGAAATCGAGGATATGTGTATAGGCAGCATCGGCAATAGCAGCCGCTTCCTTTAATATCTTAATCTCTGATGAAGTCTTTATCAAGCGTAAATTCTCAATAACTCCAGACACAGGCGTAAGTTTGGCTTCAACAGCTGCTTCGTATGTCTTGTAAGTTGCAAAAGAGAGATGCTCCTGTTCGAAACCGAGCGTGCCGATATTCATTTCTTTAGCCTGCTTACCGACTTCTTCGATTATGGTCCCTTTGTGCTGAACGATTTCATAATCCGTTGCCTGCTTGCCCGCTTGCTCCACGTAGCGGAAATCAGTGATGAATTTAGCTTCTTTCTGGGAAATCAGTACGACACCTGCGCTCCCCGTAAAATTAGTCATATATCGGCGGTTATATGTACTGGTGATCAAAAAGCCATCAATGCCCGCCTTTTCCATTGAAGCTCTTAAGCTAATAAGTTTATTCATTCAATTTCTCCCCTTTGCAATCTTTGTGATCGCCTGCAATGCCAATTCATATCCGTGTATCCCCAAGCCGACAATCTGTCCCGCCGTAACGGGTGCGGTCACCGATTCATGCCGAAAGCTTTCACGGGCATGGATGTTCGAAATATGCACTTCCACAACCGGAACATCAATTCCGGCAATTGCATCACGAATCGCATAGCTATAATGAGTAAAAGCACCAGGATTAATGATAATCCCGTCGATTCCATGATCCTCTGACCAATGGAGCTTATCGATGATAGCTCCTTCATGGTTTGATTGAAAAGAAGACAATTCCACATGCATCCCTTCAGCTTGCAGTTGTAAAATGGCTTCCACATCCGCAAGCGTAGAGGATCCATAATGCGCCGGCTCCCGCTTCCCTAACCGATTTAAATTCGGACCATTGATTAATAAGATTTTTGTCATCATCCAACACCTGCTCATACATAAAAGAATGCTTACCATCAACATTCTACCATAATTGCAAATTGTCTTACTACTTTTTTACAACTAAGTTGCCTTCAGCTTTCCTGCTGCTTCTGGGCGGTGTTTTTATCGCGTATATATTCCTGATGATCGTATGATATAGAATATCCTACAAAAAGTCCGTATAAAATAAAAATGCAGGCACTTGTTATGATCGTATTCGTCGACATTTTCGAAAAGGATGGCAGGTCGGAGAACATCGGCTTTAAAACGAAGACCAACAAAGCCCAGCAAACCCCTCCAAAAATAATCCCTGTAAAAAAGCTCTTCATCCTTTTAAAAAAGCCATAGTATATCAATGCAATCACCACGGATAGGATTCCAAAAATGATGATGGTCATGACTGCACCTAACCAGTGATCGATCCAGCTCATATTCGACCAAGAAGTAAGAATGAATCTCGGACTGAAATCCATGAAATTGACATAGTGCGCAATCATGCCGGCAAGACTGGCTGCCGCACCGCCAACAAAACCGATGATTAATGCGTTATATAGTAGCATACTTTGATTTTCCTGTTGTTTTTGTCCATGTTCATTAGTAGACATACCAACACCTCCGCTTGTAGTATGCCCTTTGTTATATAGAACTATTTTTTTTTATTGTTAAGGAGGAGAATCACTAGAGGTTTTTCGATTTATTCTGTATGATTAAATCATAAATAATGGACATTCAACAAAGGAATATATGTACCCTCTGTTGAAGTTTATATTGTACACAGGATGCTTCTTCCCGTGATTCAACATTCATAAAGCGTTGCAGGGATTAAAAGCGCAATTCCCCTCAGGAATTCGCCTCAACCCTTGTAATGCTTGATAATAAACATGTTAGCACCCATGAGAGAGCTACGTGAATAACTATTAGGTTGGTGTAGAAATGTCTGAGATCCAAAAACCCGTTTATGGAGGGCAGGCTGTTGTGGAAGGCGTCATGTTCGGCGGCAAACATCACACAGTCACTGCGGTCCGCCGCAAGGATTCAACGATCGCTTATTATCATTTACCGCGTGAATCGAAGCCTGCTGTAAAGCTTATGAAAAAAATACCGTTTCTGCGGGGGATCGTATCATTGATCCAATCCAGTGCTACCGGCTCGAAACATCTGAACTTTTCCACAGAACAGTATGAAGAAGAAGACGGGGAAAAACAGGTCGAAACGAAAAAAGAAACGAAAGAACCTTCTAAATTAAGTCTTTGGCTAGGTGTTGCCGTGATCGGTGTCATCTCCTTCCTATTCGGGAAATTGCTTTTCACTTTGATTCCTGTCTTCCTCGCAAAATTGACAGAACCCATTTTCAGTGGCCAGACGGCTCAGGTGTTAGTGGAAAGCTTGTTCAAGCTGATCTTATTGCTCGTATATATTTATGTAGTCTCCTTGACGCCCTTGATCAAGCGAGTCTTTCAATATCACGGAGCTGAGCATAAGGTGATCAATTGCTTCGAAAGCGGAAAAGAATTGACTGTGGCAAATGTGCAGGCAAGTTCCCGCCTTCATTATCGCTGTGGCAGCAGTTTCATTTTATTTACTGTCATTGTAGGAATGTTTGTCTATTTTTTCGTACCAATCGATCCGTTATGGGTTCGTGTCGTGAATCGCATTTTGCTTATCCCCGTCGTGCTAGGCATTGCCTTCGAGGTATTGCAGGCAACGAACAAATTAAAGGATATTCCTATTCTGCGCTACCTTGGTTACCCTGGACTTTGGCTTCAGTTATTAACGACCAAGGCTCCTACCGATGATCAAGTGGAAGTCGCATTGGCATCCTTCCACGAATTGTTAAGAATGGAAAAAGAAACTGAAAAAGGTTTAGATTCGGATGTTATTGTGTAAAAAACTATACACAATTAAATCATGAAATAACATATACTACCTAAGGGAATGATCTTCATTTTTTTGAAATATTTTATATGAAGAATGTTTAAAATAAGCCAAAAATGCTTATGATGCTCTTAAGGAGGTGTCTTTGTTGAAACGTTTCATATCTTTCATGATATACGGAATCATCGCCCTCGGAGTCCTCGGATTATTGAGCCGACTATTTAATGACCCGATTGGCTTTTTCAGGAACATTCTCATAATAGCCATTGTCGTAGGGATTATTTATATGATCTATACCGGATTAACAAAGGGTAAACCAGTGAAAAAAGAGCAGCAGGCATTCCGGAAGGCTGCCCGCCAATCGAAAAAGAGGCTGAAAAGCCGAACGTCGAAAAAAGATAATGTGGCTAGCTTTTCTGCAGCAAAATCTTCAAAGAAAATAAAAGTGAGAAAGAAAACGGATAGCCATCTTACCGTCATCGAAGGAAAAAAGAACAAAAAGAAAAACCGGGCTTCTTTTTAAGAGCCAGGTTGAGTTTGTAGACAAAGGGGTTCGGAATTATTCCGAACCCCTTTTGAATTCCCCTCCTGAAAACAAGAAATCCACATTGCATCTGCGACAGTGATTTGCCTGTCATAGTCATTTCTTACAATTCCCAATCCAAAACCGTTGCGGTCTGCGGCCGCGTGAAATGAATGGGCATGCATCTTTCCCACACCCTTCAGAATCTGCTGTACTTCTTTCATTCTGGAACGGCCCTACAGTACGAAACATAAAAAAAACTGCAGACGAAACTCCATTATCAGCGAGTTTGACTGCAGTACCCGGCTTCTTTTTAAAGAACCGGATTTTTCATTAATAGGACCAGTGCTTTAGGAATTCTTTCGTACGCTCTCGGCCCCGATTGATCAATTCAACCTTCTTTTCATCATTCAGATTGAAATCCATGGCGGAAATCCCCTTCATGGGGATAAAAACAATATTCTGGACATGCTTTTTGGAAATGTAACGAGCATCATGGGCATCTTTCATCGTCTTGAACAGGGCGGAAAACAATTCAACCGCATTGTCCACCTCATGCGGTTTCCATATCTCATCGACACTTAGGCGCAAGCCTATGACCGGCCTTTCCTTCCTAACCTGATCAGAATTGAATAACCACATGGGAAAATTACTCAACACACCTCCATCAACAAATAGGAAAGTGCTCTTCCCTGCGTCAAGCTTGACGGGCTCAAAGAAATAAGGAATGCTGCAGCTCATCCTTACTGCCTTGGCCACCGGAAATGTAAATGGATCGAATCCATAGTTCGGCAAATCATCAGGCAATACAACCAATTTTCCATGCGTGATATCAGATGTAATGATACGGAGGGAATTCGGCCGAACATCCTTAAAGGTGACCACCCCCCTTTCGGAAAGCTTTCCTGCAATCCATGCCTCCATCGCATCACCTTTATAGAGCCCCAGTTTCCAATATACCAGGAGCCATTTGGCGAGCGGAATGGGCAAAAGTCCCCGCCTTTTATCCAGGAGACTGCTTAAATCTATATCAAAAAAAAGCTTTTCCATTTCTTTTCCGGTATATCCAGCAGCCACGAAAGCAGCTATTATCGAACCTGCACTTGTACCGGCTGTCCTATGAAAAACAAATCCCCGATCCTCCAATTCCTGCAGGGCCCCCACTAAACCATAGCCTTTAATCCCGCCTCCGGAAAAAACGCCGTCAATAATCATAGCTGCCCTCCCCTAATCCGGTCTTTACATTTTTAAGCGGGGTTAGGGCGAATTATGACAATTTTATCTGGAAAATTCCTTCATCACGTAAAATACTGAATTTCCGCTTTAGGGAAAAATTCAGCTATATACCCGCGGATGGTCGTCTCCAGTTCGGCGGCTTCTTCGTTTTGATAAACATATTTCCCGATCCCATATCGCCCCCATTTATACTTGCGCTTTGATTCATCCAGTTCCAATTTCGTTTTTGGGTAGTTTTTTTGGATAACTTTTTTAGCCGGGCCTGTAAACCGATGCTGGATCAGTTCAAACGTCAAGTCAGGGATATCCACGCCTTCCAACGCCACACTTAATCGTTCGAATAATTCATGATAGCCTTCCTTCCACCCTTCATGACGATAAATCGGGGCAACGATGAACCCGAGCGGATATCCCGCGCCTGCCACTTTGCGAGCTGCCTCCATTCTTTCCTCGAAGGTGGAGGTTCCGGGTTCAAAATTTTTAATCACATAACGGGAATTGATGCTGAACCGAAATCTTGTTTTTCCGTTATGCTCTGCATCCAAAAGGTGATCGACGTGATGGAATTTGGTTACGAATCTGAGAACCCCATATTCACTCTTTCCAAAATATTCGATGGCCCGTTTTAATGAATGCGTCAAATGATCGATGCCGACGATATCGGATGTACAAGCAGCCTCAAACCGGGTGATTTCAGGCTTTCTCTCTTCGATATACTTTTCTGCTGCCTCGAAGATTTCATCAAGATTCACATAAGTCCTAATATAAGGTTTTGATCCAAGTGTTGTCTGCAAATAACAATAATGGCAATGTCCCATACATCCAGTGGCAAGCGGGATCGCATATTCAGCAGAGGGCTTGGAGGTATCGAATTTCAATGTTTTTCTGATCCCTACCACGAGCGTCGATTTGGCTACACGATATTTCTGCAAATCATTTTCTCCTGGAAGGTCCCTGATTTGGTTGTGTGAGGTTGTCTCACGGATTTCAACATTCATATCCTCGAATTTCTTTTTCAATTCCCTGCCCAGCGGATATTCCAAAGCCTTAGGTTCGATGTAAACTAACTGTGGGATAAATGGTTTCATATCGTTCTCCATTCTTTTAGTCCTGTTCAGTCCTTACCTTGAACAAAACAATTTAATTGATACAGATAGCTTTTCTTTATTCTGTTATCCTCATGATTGTTTTTAGTTGGAAATTAAAATGAAGGTGGCCTAGGGAAAGGAAAATGACCATCTATATCCCTTCAGGGGCTGAGGCAATGTTCATGGAATGCAAAAAGAAGACCAAATCACATACTTCGGTCTTCTTCTTCATATTAGAAAAATAAAAATTGAACACATGATAGGTTACATGCTGAGAAAAAAAGCCGTTAAGGTTGAAGAGCACCTTAACGGCTTATCAGCTAGCTTAGAGTCCGCATTTCAATTGTGCGCCGCAATTGGTGCAAGTGTTACAGCCGCCCATTTCCTGAACTTCGCCTTTACGGCAAACAGGACAGGTGTTGCCAACTTCCGATCCAATCGTAACATTCGTCGAACGCAGTTCATTTATCGTATCGACCAATACGACTTTTTTCTTTACTTCCACATCTGTCAATTCGTCCATTTCAAGCTGCTCGTCCATTTGGTTTTCTTCCGCTTTTAGCGTAAGGACCTGACTGTCACGGCTGCCATCTACATACACGGTACCGCCCTTTGCTCCGCCTTTGTATAGACGTTCATATACTTTTTCGACTTGCTCGACCGTATATCCCTTTGGTGCATTGACCGTTTTACTGATTGAGCTGTCAATCCAGCGTTGAATGATGCATTGAACATCAGCATGAGCTTCAGGTGCTAATTCCATCGCGGAAATGAACCATTTTGGAAGCTCTTCCGTGGCAGCTTCCGGATGGCGATCCAGGTATTCCTGGACGATATCGGCCTTCACTTCAATGAATTTACCGAGACGCCCGCTGCGGAAATAAGTGAAGGAGAAATACGGTTCTAACCCCGTTGATACTCCGACCATCGTTCCTGTGCTTCCTGTAGGCGCCACTGTCAATAAATGAGAGTTCCGGATACCATGCGCAGCAACACTTTCCCTGATATCTGCCGGCATCTTTTCCATGAATCCGGTTTGAGTGAAACGTGCTCTAAGCTCATCTGTTTCTTCATCGGTAGTACCAATCAGGAACGGGAAGCTACCTTTTTCTTTCGCTAGTTCCACGGAAGCCCTGTAAGCTGTAGTCGCAATCGTTTCAAATACCTTGTCGACGAGGAGATTTCCTTCCTCCGAGCCGTATTCCGTTTCACAGTAAATTAACAGATCATGCAGACCCATGACACCAAGGCCTACCCGTCTCTCGCCAAGGGCTTGTTTTTTGTTTTCATCCAAGAAATAAGGAGTGGCGTCAATGACATTGTCCTGCATGCGCACACCGACTTCCACCGTTACTTTAAGCTTCTCGAAATCGACGGTTTTATTGTCTTTATCAGCCATTTCAGCCAGATTGACAGCCGCAAGGTTACATACTGAATATGGGGCCAATGGCTGTTCTCCACATGGATTCGTGGCAACGACCTGTTGACCATAAGCCTTCGCATTTGTCATTTCATTGGCATTATCGATGAAGAAAATGCCGGGTTCAGCAGAATATGTCGCACAAATGTTAATCAAGTTCCAAAGTTCTTTAGCGCGGATTTTACGGTAGACCCGGACTTTATGACCCATTTTCTCCCATTCACGAACATCGCCGACTTTATGCCATTCTTCATTATATACTGCCATTTCTTCGGAATTATAGCTTTCCACGTCAGGGAAGCGTAATTCATACTCTTCGTCTCGTTCTGCCGCTTCCATGAATTCCTTCGTCAAACAGATCGAAATGTTGGCGCCCGTAAGAAAATCAGGATTATGAACGCTGTAGGTTCCGCCCGTACGGAGTTTGTCCTCTGCATCTTTAATCATTTTCTCGTTAAACCCGCCTAGGCCAGGAATCTCTTTATAATTGATGATACCTTGATACATGGCCATTTCCTGTTCGGTATGCGCAGTGAACTTCAGCTTATCGGTCGCATATTTCTTGATGGCTTCATCTTTCGTGTTTTCCACCAGGTAACGAAGGATCCGTGGATTTTGCATTTTAGAAATGATGAATTCCGCAATATCGGGGTGCCAATCAGCAAGCATGATCATTTGTGCACCGCGTCTGCTGCCGCCCTGCTCAACAAGATGTGTCAATTTCGCAATATCATCAAGCCATGAAACCGAACCAGAGGATTTTCCATTGACCCCTTTTGCCAGTGTGTTTCTTGGACGAAGTGTCGAACCGTTCGTTCCTACTCCGCCTCCGCGGCTCATGATCTCCATCACCTGTTTCCGATGCTCGGAAATGCCTTCACGCGAATCCGGTACGAAAGGCATTACGTAGCAGTTGAAATACGTAACGTCCGTATTGGAACCTGCACCATATAATACGCGTCCTGCTGGTACGAAATTAAGGTTTTTCAATTCTTGATAGAATTTATTGAACCATTCCGTCCTTTTTTCTTCCGTTGTTTCAACTGAAGCCAGTCCCGTTGCATTACGTTTCGCGATTTGCTCATAAAATATTTCTAACGGCTTTTCAATGATATCCAGCGGGCGGTTTACGATCCCCGTCTCCACTTCTTCCGGATTATCCAATACGCCGCGGAATTCATCGTCCACCAATACCTTGGCTTTTTTCGTTTCCCAATCTATTTCAACGATGTAGCCGAGACCCCTTGCCGGGAATTTCGGATCTTCCTTAATTGTCAGCACCACAAAATCGCCTGCCGAGAGCGTGATTTTTTCAGTATCCTTAAAAGAATAGCGGTCAAGCATGACTAGACGGGATACACCCTTATGCGTCATTTTCATATCAGCGGTTACGGGGTGAACCTGGGGAAATAAAGAAATATCCTTATTCAACCTTTCTAGATCAACCTTTAGAGCATCTTTTATTACAACCGACATAATTCCCTCTCCTTTATCTGTTTCAAAATCCGTCCTTGCTGACGCAAAAATCTATATGTAGCCTTACATGTCCGTTTCGCTTAAACAAGTACTATAAATTTATCATAGCGAAACTCAAATATCAACATATAGTGTACCATTAAATATTCCAACCACTATATATTGTGTTTTTTTAGTTAACTTTTTATTTTGTCAAACGATGAATCAATTAATATAGTTAGCAAAAGGGAGGAAAATGTCGATTTACAATAATTTTTCATCAGATTTCAATTAATTTGAGCCTTGCTTTTTTTCCATTCCTTTAAGGTCTTATCCCATCAAGGAAAAGCCTATTTGGTCAAACAAATCTGAAAAAACTTTTTTATTATCCAAGCCCATCATACCTTTTTCATCTCATGAAATTCCATTCATCGCTTTCATATTTACTTTCTGCGATGGCCTTCACTTCCAGCATTTGCTTTTCAGAGAGCGTGTATGGCTCTAAATCAATGGACAATCCTTCTGCAAACCCTTTTTCGAAAGCAACTTTCGCTTCCGGTATGCCGATTTTCCTACCAGCAATGTCATTTATCGCCACTGCTTTATTTTTCAGGTTTTTTTGCATTCTTTCTTTAACCCTGTCATTGGAAAATTTAAATACACTAAACAGTTTTTCATCATCAAGTTCAAGTAATATTGCACCGTGCTGAAGGATGACTCCCTTTTGCCTCGTTTGTGCGCTGCCGGCAACCTTCCTGCCCTCCACGACAAGTTCATACCAGCTTGGGGCATCGAAGCAGACGGAGGACTTCGGCGCCTTTAATGCCGCTTTCTCCAGATCGGTTCGAGGCACTGCAAAGTAAGCATCCAAGCCCAGGTTCCTAAACCCCATTAATATGCCTTCTGAAATAACCCGATATGCTTCGGTGACAGTGCTCGGCATGCCTGGATAGGATTCCGGCACGATTACGCTATATGTCAATTCATGTTCATGCAGGACCGCCCGTCCCCCGGTTGGTCTGCGCACAAATCCAAGACCTTGCCGTTTGACTTCCTCAATATCGATTTCCGCTTTTGCCTTCTGGAAATAACCAATCGACAATGTCGCCGGATCCCATCCGTAAAAGCGTATGATGGGAGGAATCTCCCCCTTGCTTTGCCAGTTCAACAGTGCTTCGTCCAACGCCATATTAAAGGCTGGTGAACAATATCCTGAATCTATAAATCCCCATTTTTCTTTCATCATCCTTACCCCTCATTTCAAATAGACTTTATCTCGGTAAGTCCGTCATCCCCATAAAAAACTCACATGTAGTAGTTTAACAGACTTTATCCCTCTAAAAAAGGAAGTGCCATTGAGATTGATGCCGAAATTGCTGAAAATTCTTTTTGATTATTGGGTAAAGCAATTATATAATAAGGATTGTCTGTAATCGTTAAGGTAGAAGGGAGTTTTTATGCTTGGAAATATTATATACACTGCTCATCATCTTAGGAGCGGTTATTGTGTATTCACTTTTTAATTGGTACCGCCAGCGTAAAATCGTTAAAACATTGACACAAGACGAATTTATCGCCAACTACAGAAAAGTGCAGCTAATCGACGTGCGGGAACCGAATGAATTTGATAATGGTCATATCTTAGGAGCACGGAACATCCCAATGACGCAAATGAAAACCCGATTGGTGGAGATTAGGCAGGACAAGCCCGTATACTTGTATGCCCAAAGCGAAATCATCAGCGGAAGAGCTGCGGCCATGCTATACAAAAAAGGGTACAGGGAACTTTATCACCTAAAAGGCGGTTTCAAAATGTGGACCGGGAAAATCAAAGCAAAAAAATAGGCCCCGAGTTTTTGCGTGGGTCAGCCTCGCTTTGCGGTTCACTCGAATGAACATGCACGCATGGACAGGATGAATGCTTCGCAAGATACATAAACAAGAAAAAATCCCCGCCATGCTGGCTGGGATTTCTTCTTGTGCTTACAGGCCTTAAAGGCTACGCTTGGTGGCGCAAAACTGGCTTTCTCGCAGCTAGTGTTTCATCAAGCCGCTTTATGACGGTAGTGTGCGGAGCTTCCTGAACGACTTCCGGAGTTTCTTCCGCTTCCTTGGCAATCTGGATCATTGCATCAATGAAAGCATCGAGGGTTTCCTTCGACTCCGTTTCAGTCGG
This sequence comes from Bacillus sp. mrc49, assembly GCF_002803435.1. Taxonomy (NCBI): domain Bacteria; kingdom Bacillati; phylum Bacillota; class Bacilli; order Caryophanales; family Bacillaceae; genus Bacillus; species Bacillus sp. mrc49. The sequence goes on from NZ_PHNG01000689.1 coordinate 50,232, forward strand.
TTCGATCATCATTCCTTCCTCCACATTCAACGGGAAGTATATGGTTGGGGGATGGTAACCGAAGTCCAACAGCCTTTTCGCTATGTCGAGCGTCCTTACTCCCAATTGCTTTTGCCGGCGACCGCTCAATACGAATTCATGCTTGCAATGGCGATTATATGGCAAATCGAAATATGGTTCCAGCCTTCGCATCATATAATTTGCATTGATGACAGCATTTTCGGTGACGGCTTTCAGACCATCGGGACCCATGGAGCGAATGTACGTATATGCCCTCACGTTTATTCCGAAATTCCCGTAATATGGCTTCACCCTTCCAATCGATTGCGGGCGATCATAATCCAAGGTGAACCGCTCATCCTTTTTGACCACAAGCGGCTTCGGCAAGAAGGGAATCAAATCCGCTTTCACCCCGACAGGGCCAGAACCAGGGCCTCCGCCCCCATGTGGGCCCGTGAAGGTTTTATGAAGATTCAAGTGGACCACATCAAAGCCCATGTCACCAGGGCGAGCCTTGGATAGCACAGCATTCAGATTGGCGCCATCGTAGTAGAGCTTCCCGCCGGCATCATGAACAAGCTGTGCCATTTCCAAAATGTTCTCCTCGAATAATCCAAGCGTATTGGGATTCGTCAGCATCAAAGCTGCCGTATCCGCTCCTACCACTCTCTTTAGATCTTCAAGGTCAACTAGCCCATTTTCATCCGATTTCACCGTAATCGTCTCAAGACCTGCAACCGTGGCAGATGCCGGATTCGTACCATGTGCCGAATCCGGGACGATTACCTTCGTCCGTGCTGTATCGCCATTGGCCTCGTGGAAGGCCCGGATCATCATCAACCCGGTCCATTCACCGTGGGCACCTGCGGCAGGCTGCAAAGTCACTTGATCCATCCCTGTGATTTCCGTTAAATGCTCCTGCAAATCAAATAACAGCTCCAGGGCTCCCTGGACGGTAGACGGATCTTGATATGGATGGATGTGGGCAAACCCGTTATAACGCGCCACATTTTCATTGATTTTCGGATTATATTTCATCGTGCATGATCCTAGCGGGTAAAACCCTGAATCCACGCCATGATTACGCTTGGAGAGGGCTGTATAGTGACGCATGATATCCAGCTCCGACACTTCGGGAAGCGCCGCTTCTTCTGTACGGATATACCCGTTTGGAAGAATTTCTTCAAGAGGAATAGCTTCCACATCCATTTCCGGCAGGCTGTATCCGATGCGTCCGGGTGTACTGATTTCAAAAATGAGTGATTGATCTTGGTTATTCATGTTGATCCCCCAATTCCTGCGCAAATGCATCGATTTCTTCTTTCGTTCTAAGTTCAGTTACGGCGACAAGCATATGACCATTCAGTTCAGGATAAACGGAGCCTAAATCGAAGCCGCCGATCATTCCTTTTTCGAATAGGTTCTTATTGACTTCCGAGAATGGAGCAGGAAGTTTGATCACGAATTCATTGAATGATGGACCATCGAACACAATCTCTATTCCTTTTTGCATGAATGCTTTTTTCGCATAATGCGCCTTTTGAATATTTTGCACAGCCATTTCCTTGACACCCTTTTTTCCAAGGGCGGTCATCGCAACGGAAGCCGCTAGTGCATTCAACGCTTGGTTGGAGCATATGTTGGAGGTTGCCTTATCACGGCGTATATGCTGCTCGCGAGCTTGCAGCGTCAGCACGAAGCCTCTTTTGCCATCTTCGTCAACCGTTTGACCGACGAGCCGGCCAGGCACTTTTCGCACCAGTTTATTCGTGACGGCAAAATAGCCACAATGAGGTCCGCCAAATGCTGCTGGGATTCCGAAGGGCTGTGCATCTCCGGTTACGATATCGGCACCAAGCGAGCCTGGCGATGCCAAAGCTCCCAATGCAAGAGGATTACTGGACACGATAAACATGGACTTGGCATTATGAATGATTTCTTCCATTTCTTTCAAAGGCTCGATGCGGCCAAAAAAGTTTGGATATTGGATGATCACACCAGCGATGTCCTCTGTGACCATTTCCTTTAAAGCGGCCACATCGGTCACGCCGTCTTTATAAGGTATTTCGATCACTTCCACGCGTTGTCCCTTCGCATATGTCTTGACCACTTCTCTTGATTCAGGATGTACCGCTCCTGAAATGAGAATTTTCTTCCGGCGTGTCTGACCAGAAGCAAGCATGGCAGCTTCAGCCAGTGCCGTCCCCCCGTCATACATCGAGGAGTTAGCCACATCCATACCCGTCAACTCACAAACCATGGTTTGATACTCAAAGATGGCTTGAAGCTCTCCTTGTGAAATTTCTGGCTGGTAAGGTGTGTACGCGGTATAAAATTCCGAACGGGAAAGAACATGATCGACGATGACCGGTGCATAATGGTCATATACACCCGCTCCTAGGAAAGAAGCATAGTTTTTAAGATCCGCGTTCCTGGAAGCAAGCCTCGCTAATTCCTTCATTAAGGCCGGTTCCGATTTAGCTGGTTTGATATCATATTCTCCTTGAAAGCGAACACTTTCAGGGATATCTTTGAAAAGTTCTTCAACCGTGGGTACCCCTATCACTTGCAGCATGTCCTGTTGATCTTGTTCTGTCATGGGTAAATAACGATGTTTCATCTAATGACCATTCCCCTCTATTTACGTGGTTTTTTATAAAAAGGTGTTTGTATGATAGTGGCTTTCAAACGTTTGGAGCGAATCTCCACTTCGACAGTTGCATCCAGCGCCGAAAATTCCTTGTCGATAAGCACCAATCCAACATTTTTCTTCAATGTAGGGGATTGGGTGCCTGTCGTGACCTCGCCAATGATTTGGTCCCCGCTGTATACCTTATAACCATGACGTGGAATGCCACGGTCAATCATTTCAATTCCAACAAGCTTGCGAGGAGCCCCTTTTTCCTTTTGTTCAGCAAGAACGGCTTTCCCGAAAAAATCAGTTTCCTTATCCACTTTTACCGCAAAACCGATCCCAGCCTCTATCGGGGTGATGTCCGCTGATAGCTCCTGTCCATATAACGGCAGTTTCGCTTCAAATCTCAGGGTATCACGGGCACCCAAACCAATCGGCTGAATTCCTTCTTCCTTCCCAGCTTCCAAAATCGCCTTCCAAAGGGAAGGACCATTTTCACTGCGGCTATATATCTCAAATCCATCTTCGCCTGTATATCCGGTACGGGAAACGATCGTAGCGATCCCATTTATCATGACGTTTTCCTTGAACTTGAAAAAGCCAATTTCACTAAGATCCGTGACACCTGACAGTTTTTGCAATATCTTCTCTGCAGCCGGTCCTTGAAGGGCTAGCTGTGTATAGTCACTTGATACATTCGTAAGTTGGACATCTTCCGGACAATTTGCTTGCAGCCAGTTAAAATCTTTTTCCGTATTAGCTGCATTGACCACAAGCAAATAGTCATCCTCCGCCATTTTATAAACGATGAGGTCATCAACCGTCCCCCCGTTTTCATAACACATTGCCGTATATAGCGCACCGCCCTGCTGCAGCTTCGATACATCGTTGGTCAGCATCTTCTGTAAAAAAGGAAGGCTTCCAGGACCCTTTACATCAACCTCTCCCATATGCGAAACATCGAATAAACCCGCCTTTGCACGAACGGCTTCATGCTCATCCTTGATGCCCGAAAATTGGACGGGCAGTTCCCAGCCGCCAAAATCAATCGTTTTGCCTCCGCTTTCCTGATAAACCTCGAATAGTGGTGTTCTTTTTAAATTGGTCAAAAAATGACCCCCCTTAGGTATTTTTGGATTAAATAGGCTTCAATGATCGAATAGCTTCAAAATCATTCGTGATTCCTGATATGAAAAAGCACAAAAAAGGACAGAGAAAGCCCGTTTGAGCTTTTTCTCTGTCCTGAAACCTGAAAGTTTACCTATATGATAGGTTTTCCCCTTTGGTGGCCGTCCAATCGGCGGCGCTCTCCAGAGTTGCGTCCAATAAGAGTTCTTTTGCCTGAGAGATTCACTGCTAAGTTTGCTCCTTCGGCGCTACATCCGTAGTCTCTCCCCTTATCTTCAACCGCATATAAATGGTTTACCAATGAAAGGGATCACTCCCTGGCATTCGTAATCCCTGGGCATTCATGGAATAACTTCACTGCCACCTCTTTTATCTTCAGTTAACTTGGATAAAGTGGGAGCCTATGGCCCATACTAATGAAACGTGAACCACAAAATCAAAGTTCTTCAAACGTGGAAAATTGGAATTTTCTAAATATACTTATATCCTACCCTAAGAAACTTATCTCTGCAATATCTTTTGAAGATAAATATTTTTCTTATTTCACATATGAAACGTTCGGATTTTGACCTTATATTAAGGAAATTATGATGTAAGAGGGAGTTTTTTCTATGAAAATAAATATATCCTCCAATTTAGAATGGAATGACGAGTTTCTGCAAAAAATTGAAAATGACGGACCATGGGGAAATTGGGAGCTTTATAAGCTAGCTGTTCAAATGGAAGAAAACCTCATCATCCCTGACTTTGAAGGATTACAGGCACCCAAGCACCTGCCTCAGCTAACCCCGCTTCCCCACCAATTGGAGGCAGCAAAACAAGTCGTGGAAAAGATGAATGGGAAGGCCATATTAGCTGATGAGGTAGGGCTCGGGAAAACGATCGAAGCCGGGCTGATCTTAAAGGAATATATGATAAGAGGCCTTGTCAAAAAAGTATTGATCCTTGTACCCGCTTCCCTCGTGTCGCAATGGGCATTTGAATTGAATACGAAGTTTCATATCCCGGCAGTCGCCCAAAGGAAAAGCTACGTTTGGGAATCTTGCGATGTCGTCATATCTTCCATTGATACGGCGAAACGCGCTCCCCATCGTGATATCATCTTCAATCAGGAATATGACTTCATCATCATTGACGAAGCCCATAAACTAAAAAACAACAAAACGAAGAACTACGAGTTCGTCCAAAACCTGAAAAAGAAATTTTGCCTGCTCCTGACGGCAACTCCCATCCAAAATAAAGTCGAGGAAATCTTTCACCTTGTTTCCTTATTGAAGCCAGGGCATTTGGGGAATGCTTCGCTCTTTTCAGAAAAATATAAAGGAAAAGGCAGAGGCATTATCGAGGATGAACATCTTAAGGAACTCGTAAACACGGTCATGATTCGCAATCGGAGGGCCGATACCGGGATCGAATGGACAAAAAGGCATGTGGAAACCATCACCATCGAGTTTTCTCCCACCGAACAAGCCTTATATGATGCTGTTTCACAATTCAAGCCTATTACAGAAGGAACAAAGGGAAGCACCTTTTCCGCCCTCACCCTCCAAAGGGAAGCTTGTTCAAGCAGGGAGGCAGTCTATTACACTTTAAAAAATATGAAAGCTAAATATGACGAGCCTTCGCCCGACTATACGGCAAAGCTTGATGAACTATTTACAAAGGTGAATGAAACGGTTCAAAACTCTAAAGCCGAAAAGGCTCTGGAACTGATCAAGAAAATCGATGATAAAGTGATCATCTTCACCGAATACCGCGCCACCCAGCTCTATTTACAATGGTATTTACAGCAAAACGGAATCTCTTCCGTTCCATTTCGCGGCGGCTTCAAACGAGGAAAGAAAGACTGGATGCGGGAATTGTTCCAAAAGAACATACAGGTGTTAATAGCTACGGAAGCTGGAGGGGAAGGAATAAACCTGCAGTTTTGCCATCACTTGATTAATTTCGACCTGCCCTGGAACCCGATGAGACTTGAGCAAAGAATCGGGAGAATACATCGGCTTGGTCAGGAAGAAGATGTCATGATTTATAACTTTGCGACGAAAAACACGGTCGAAGAGCATATCCTCAAATTACTCTACGAAAAAATCAATTTGTTTGAAAAGGTGATTGGGGAATTGGATGATATCCTAACGAAGTTGGACATCAATAATATTGAGGAATATTTAATAGATGTAGTCGGCGAGTCGAAAACCGAGGGAGAAATGAAAATCAAGATGGATAATTTCTCGTCGTTGATTCAATTCGCACAAGCCATGAAGGAAGGTGAGGTTCATGCAGCAACAGGAAATTCATGATTTTTTACACACTTACTTTAAAGCCAATGATTGCGAAATTTTGGCCGATGGAGGCTCCCACCTAACCGTTCAACTGACAATTGACATGGATAAGGAATTAATGAACCGCCCTTTCTATTGGCACTATCTTGAAAAAACAGGCGGGATCCCGAACCCGGCAGTAATCACCTTCATAACCGACCCAGCTCTGGCCCCGGCGGATTTGAAGGGTGAAATGATTCATTTCGGTTCACCCCGCCTACATCAGATTATCCAATCGACGAAGAAACTGGCAGGATATACGAGACTCTTTGAGGATACCCCTCCGGTTCAAGGCGGAAATCATCCGTTATTTCCTTGGCTGACACTCAATGTGAAAATATCTTATCAATGCGATCGTAAAAAAGATACCTTTATGTCCATCGGCCTGAATCTCATTTCAGGAGAAATCATGGAAGGTTTTCACAATCGGCTCATGCCAGTCAAAGTCACCCCGAAGATCCCGGATTACTCCTTTACCCTTTCACCGCTCATCATGCCTAAAAGTGGATTGGCAAGACTCGATACTTACATCAGGACCAGTTTCGAGGGTGATGACCATTCATGGGCGGAAGAAGCCATGAGACGCTGGCAGGATGACTTGAATCTGTTGGAGCATTTTTACAAGGACATGGACGAAAAAAGTGATAGTTATTTTACCGAAAAAGAGGCACTCAAGGCCCAATATGAACCCAACATACGAATATCGATCATTAACGGGGGATTATTTTACCTTTCAGACCGCGCATTGGGATAGACCTCCGGCGACTCTGGAAACCGACTGCCCATGAACATTTCCTACAACAATTAGGATTACCACTTCATTTTCACGCTAAGATGGAATGAATCGTAAGGCGCGGCACCCCTGGAGAAATGCGGCCCGCGGAAAGCGAGCTCCCACAGTGAAACGAAATGGTCATTGGACAAATCTCTACCTGTGGGCAATTGAAATTCCATCTTATTTTGCACACAAATTGGAGTGGAACGGAGGGTGCGAGACTCCTGCGGGAAATGCGCGTCACGTGAGATACCGCAGGCTGAAAGCCGAGGAGGCTCACGGACCGCCCGGGGAAACGAGCTCCCACAGTGAAACGAAATGGTCATTGGACAAATCTCTACCTGTGCGCAATCGCAATTCCATCTTATTTTGCACACAAATTGGAGTGGAACGGAGGGTGCGAGACTCCTGCGGGAAATGCGCGTCACGTGAGACACCGCAGGCTGAAAGCCAAGGAGGCTCATGGACCGCCCGCGGAAAGCGAGCTCCCACAGTGAAACGAAATGGTCATTGGACAAATCATCAAAACTGTGGGCAATCGTAATTCCATCTTATTTTGCACACAAATTGGAGTGGAACGGAGGGTGCGAGACTCCTGCGGGAAATGCGCGTCACGTGAGACATCGCAGGCTGAAAGCCGAGGAGGCTCACGGACCGCCCGCGGAAAGCGAGCTCCCACAGTGAAACGAAATGGTCATTGGACAAATCTCTACCTGTGGGCAATCGCAATTCCATCTTATTTTGCACACAAATTGGAGTGGAACGGAGGGTGCGAGACTCCTGCGGGAAATGCGCGTCACGTGAGATACCGCAGGCTGAAAGCCGAGGAGGCTTACGGACCGCCCGCGGAAAGCGAGCTCCCACAGTGAAACGGAATGGTCATTGGACAAATCATCAAAACTGTGGGCAATCGTAATTCCATCTTATTTTGCACACAAATTGGAGTGGAACGGAGGGTGCGAGACTCCTGCGGGAAATGCGCGTCACATGAGACACCGCAGGCTGAAAGCCGAGGAGGCTCACGGACCGCCCGGGGAAATGAGCTCCCACAGTGAAACGGAATGGTCATTGGACAAATCTCTACCTGTGCGCAATTGAAATCCACTCTTATATTTCTAATGCAGAGTGGAATGAATCGAATTTCAATACACACAAAATAACTGTAGACAAACCCATTATCATTTTTGAGTTTGTCTACAGTTTGAGATGTCCATGTACAATGAAGGACACCTGTTTCATTTTTTGATATTCTTCCTTACAAACATCGTCAACGCAAAAGGGACAATGCCAAACCAATGGGACATCCCGTGATTTTTATCCTCTTTTTTATGACGGCGCTTTTCTTTTCGTTCTTTTTTGGTCAGATTAAAATATTCGACAAACTGTTGCGTCAGATATTTAATATAAGCGTTAGTAGACATATGATATCACCCTATGATAAGCATGCCCGATTGCCGCTATTTTTATTCCTGGACATCCGCCTTAACACGACCAGCATCTCGTTAATCGCCAAGCGGAGCGCGTCAGCCAGTCTGTTTTTCGATCCATTCCACCACTCTCCCCGCCTCTTTATCATATTGTATGACGATCCTGCCCACTCGATCATTTTTAGTCGTGGAGGAAAATTCGATAAATGCATATCGACCGTCATGCTTCAACAACGAATACCGCACCGCACCATCTGGATACGTTATGTCCCCTTGGAATATTTCAGGCATATCCTCCTCCCACCCTGCCGTCACTTCTTTAACGGCAAGATGCACCAGGTGGTCTGCCACCAACGACTCTTCCACTTCTTTATAAAATCTTTTATCGATGATAAATTGATCGATCATTAAAATCATCAGCATGATGAAAACACTGGCTATAATCAGCACCATTGGGAAAACGACTCCTTTTTGATTATTCATCCGCTTCCTTCCCATCTTTAAAGTATGGATGAAAGCTTCGGCTAAAAGTAGTCCCTGCCTTATCTGTTACAACCAGGACAATGACGCCGCCATCCTTCTTCACCTGAAATTTTGATATGTTCTGCAAGATGACTTCATGCCCCTTGCCATCCACCCTCCTGCGAACCTTATCTTCATATTGTTCAATGGATGATAATTGATCACCTGACATTAAATATAATCCACTCCCCCTTACATCCTGGGATTTGGAACTCCGGATCTCCTGATGCATCTGCATGGTGAAGACCTCCCACTCTTTAGGATGCAATTTATTGACCGCCTCCACCTGGGTTTGAATGATGGAGAAAAGCTGCACAACAAAAAGAGAAATCAACATCAAAATCAGTAGTGAAAAAAGCATTTCAATCATCGTAAAGCCATCATTTTGCCGCAATATCACAAATTGACTCATCTTTTCCCGATGCATTTTCATAACGTACACATCCTTCAATAGTTCCCGATGAATCTCCATCGTCCTTCCAAATCATGCGGTACGATTTTTTTTGAATAATGAATTCCTGCTCCATGCCCTGGACCTCCCCATCCATGAACGCCGTCAACCTTTCATACAACAAATGGTGGGCTTCCGTCTTCATGATCATATTTTTGCGGTCGGTCATCACATTCTCAAGGATCGGTAAAATCGAGAGCACCAAAAATGCACAAACAGAAAAGGCGGCCATCAGCTCAAGGTATACATACCCTTTACAATTTTTCAATCCTGAACCTCCCTTTGCCGATATTCAGAACCAATTTGTACTTCCCCTTTGATGTTTCAATCATCAACGTTCCTGCTTTTGATACATTTCCATTCTGATTAAAATAAAAGCTGAACCCTAAAGTGCCACTTGAAAAGTGGATATCCTCCGGTATGCTTCGCTCAAGGATCTTACCCTCTTTGTATGAGGAAACGGTATATATCTTATTGACATCATCAATATGCAGGTAGATCAATCCTTCATGGCTGATGGCATATTGTTGTGCATAGAAAAGATCCTCATGAAATTGGGAAAGGAACAGCCTTTCTTCCATTCCTTTATTGAAGCTTGGATATAAATTGGGGGTTATGGAAAGCAGCAGTATAAAAATGACAAGGACAATTAGGGTTTCCGACATGGTAAATCCCCCATTGTCATGCTTAAACATTCCTTTTCTTCTACTCAACAATCGTTATTTTCCCCTTTTTATCCAAGCTGATATCATCTCCATTCGGACAGGTGGTCTGTTTAAGATAGCCCTGGCTTTCCAACTCATCTATGCTCCCAGGCAGCTTGGCATTGTCAATCTCATATGCCTGCACCTGTGCTTGGGCCATCTTTACGAATGCTTCGCATCCTCTTGAATGGATCGTCGATTGATGCTTGGTGATATTGGGTATGGTAATGATCAAAAGTATCGAGATGACTAGTAAAACAATAAGCATCTCAATTAGGGTAAAACCTCTTTCATCCAAAACTTTCTTCATATCATCCTGCTCCTTAAACCATCTGATCTCAGAATGGTTTTTGTGCAGTTTCACCTCCACATTTCAATAATGAAATTCTTAAATACCATCGAGCAACGAGAACATTGGCAGCAAAACGGCTAAATAAATCGACACGATCAGGAGACCTATCACCGAAAACATAAGGGGTTGGAGGATTTTTAGGGTGACGTTCATTTTCTCTTCCATCCTCTCAAGCAAGAAACGGCTGTAATGCAATAGCTCCGCATCAAGCCTCCCGTATTTTTGTCCATTTGCTGCAACCACTGGCAAATTCTTATCAAAATAAGGCAATTCCCGAAAAATCATTTCAAGCGAACGGCCTTCTGTCAGGTCATCCTTAATGATCGAGCAGAGTTTTTGATAAAATGGCTGCTGCTGATTTATCGAGAACAATTTAATGCTTTCGTTAATGGACAATCCACCGGAAAGCATGCCGCTGAATTGGCTTGCAAAAAAATAGGTTTCATATAATTTGATGAAGCTCCCTAATATCGGAATGCCCATCAAAATCCTTCGCTGCCGTAAAGGGCATAATCGGTTGAACCAAAAGCGCTTGAGCAGATACGAGAATAGGAACAAGCCAAGCAAAATGAAGGGAAGAAGAGGAAGAATGAAGGAAAACGCTGACAACAGGATCAGGATGGCATTTTGGTCGACATCCATCGTGACATAGATAGCCTGAAATTTAGGAAGAAGTACACTTTGGAGAATATAAAACACGATACTTACAAAAAAAATCAAGAATATGGGGTAAATCAATATTTTTTTTACTTTATCCAGATCTTCCGTTCTTTTCTTCCAATATCCCCCTCCTTCTTTCAACGCCCGATCAAGGTCGCCGTACTGCTCCCCATAAAAGATATAACTGACAAGTTGAGGATGAAAATCAAGATGGGTCAGCACCTGATGCAAGGGATAGCCATTTCTTAAATCTTGTAAGGCTTTAGCGAAATCGCCCGCCTTCTTCTTGGATTCTTGAAACTCAAGGAAATGGATAGCTTCTGCCAAGGGATAGCCATGGCTTAATAATTCCCCTAGCTTCGTTACGAAGGCGGCTTGTTCCTTCAACTGCCATTTACTTTTTGCCATCTTGATATACCAGCCGATCGTATTCTTGTGAATCGACAAAACCCATGGCAACCGCTTTACCAATTTCATCCTTTAATCTGCGATAGCTGACAGACGCGCCTCCCTTTTCTTCCTTAATCATTTGGAAAAGGTCGGCCAAGCTTTTCCCATAAAGCAATTCATACACACTCGCCCTTTTCGTCCTATCCGTCCTTTCGCACGCAGATGGACAATCCCCGTGACACGAAAGGCAGCGAAGTTCAACCAGACGCTGAGCCGTCACGCCAATCAAGCTTTGTTCTATCTCAAGCAAGCTTGCACCAAATTCCAGCAATCTGGAGATGGCGCCTTGAGCATCCCTCGTATGCATCGTCGTAAGAATCAAATGGCCGGTCAATGCGGCACGCACCGCGATTTTTGCCGTTTCCGCATCCCTGATTTCCCCCACCATGATCACATCCGGGTCATGCCGCAGCACAGCTTTTAGGCCGACGGAATAGGTAATGCCCGCCTTTTCATTGATTTGGACTTGCAGCACCTTTTCGGACACATTCTCAATCGGATCTTCAAGTGTAATGATGTTTCGAGTAAGCATCACATGTGCATGATGGAGCAGGGAATATAGGGTCGTCGTTTTCCCGCTGCCTGTTGGACCTGTGAGAATAAGCATGCCATGGGAGTGCTTCAGGAGCGCAATCAATTTTTGGGCGGTATTCGGGAATAAGGATAATTGTTCTAGCGGAAGGATATTCTGTTGGGGTATCAAGCGGATGACCAGACTTTCGAGATAGGCAGTGGGGAGCGTGGAGAGGCGAAGCCCTACCACTTGGTCAGCTAAATTCATGGTGATGGCGCCACTTTGAGGCCTTCTTTTTTCGCCTATATCCATTGCGGCAAGGAACTTCAAATGGGCTATAAGCCTTTCAGCTTCAAAGAATGATATTGTTTCTTGCGGTACGAGCTTATTGTCTATCCTGAATTGGATGAGCGGCCCCTCCCTGCGAAAAAAAATATGGATGTCAGTCGCCGATAACCGAATGGCACGAGTAAGGATTTTTTCTGCCGTTTTTTCAATCGATATCAAATCAATCTTCACCTCCTATTTTTCTTGATTTAAAAATTCGACAACGACCGACAATTTCCTCCTTACTAATAAAAAAATTCCCGAAAAATTTCCGAGAATGATTTTTACATGCTCATTTTCAAATCCTGCTTTTTGGAAACCAAATTTTTCAATGCATCTTCATTGTGGCCAATCACTAATTTTTCACCATCGATAAGGATAGGCCTTCTCAATAGCCTTGGCTCTTTTGTAAGTAATTGGATCACATCAAAAAGCATCATTTCGTCAATATTAACATGTAAGCCTTTATATGCTTCACTTCTTGTTGCCAGTAGTTCGTCAAGTCCCTCGGTCGTCAATGCCAGAATCCGTTTTAATTCTGCTTCCGTCGGCGTTTCTCTGAATAAATGGCGCTCTTCGAAAGAAATATGATTGCCCTTTAACCATTTTTTTGTTTTTCGGCATGATGTACAACTTGGATACGAAAAGAAAGTCAATCGTTCCATATTCACAACCCCTCATCCACAATTTATATATATAACTAATCTATAGAATCATTGTATAACATTTGTACAATTATTGTATATTAATTAGCTTGATAAAAAACGGGGGAAATGTGAACTTTTTGTAACTGAAGCGAGATTGCCAGTTCTGTTATTCCATTTTTTTCTGCCTGTATTATAATAAACAAGTAAAACTATGGAAAATCAGGAGGATAAAATGGAACATACGTTAAAAATCACGAACGTGTTAGCAGATCCCACTCGGTATTACATATATCAATATATTGTGAACAATCATGGGGATGTAACGGTACAGCAAATTGCCGATTCATTCAGCATCCATCCAAATGTCGCCCGTCTGCATTTATCAAAACTCGAAGATATTGACATGCTGACATCCGAAGCTCGTAAAACGGGGAAAGGCGGACGCCCAAGCAGGCTTTATCGTTTGTCAGATAAAGTCATTCAGCTGCATTTTCCCTATAGGGATTATCAGCTGCTTTCAAGGATTGCCATCCAGACGATGATGACATTAGGCGAGCAAGGAAAACAGGCCCTTTACGATACGGGGAAAGTATTCGGAGAGGAATTGGTCAACCAGCAATTAGCCATGAGCTTAAACCCGGTCAACAGTCTTACTTTTGAGGAAAAAGTCGGCATGCTTAAAAATGCCGCTGCCATTGCAGGGTTCTCGCCTGAAATTCAAGCAAGCGAAGAAGAAAATAAAATCCTCTTTCGTATCTTCAATTGTCCATTCAAGGAAGTTACAGCCGTAGAGCCAAGTATAATCTGCTCGATGCATAATTCATTCTTAAAAGGAATGTTCGAAGCCTTGTTTGATAATGTCCATATTGTGGAATTAGAAAATATGATGTCTGATTGTTCCACATGCTCTTATCAAGCATCGGTTCTCACATAGAAACAAAAGGCATCCTTTACATTACCTTACAATTTCATTTATAATTATTTGGAATGTACACGACTAAAAAAGGAGGGATTCGGATGGAACGCATGTTCAGAGTATGTGGATTTTGGACAGGAATTATGGCTATTTTCTTTTATCTGGGCCATATGCATCAAACGTCTTTACTTTTCTTTGCACAAACTATCTTTTTTGTTCTTTTAAGTTATTTGAAATTATCTGAGCGCATGTATATTTATGTTTTTGGCGCCTATCTCACCGTTTTCTTTGCAGGATTTTCGTACTGGAGCGTATTTATGATGACTCCTGGTGCCGCCCATTAAGAACGAAATAAGCATGATACATAACCCATGAATTTTGGTTCATGGGTTTTCACTTGTCATCATTCAGGAAAGACCTTTGCTGTTTCAGCTAGATCCTTCGTTTGAAGCAGTACCCTGAAATGCTCGCTGAATCCGCCTGGAACGATTAATCCCCGTATTGCACGATTGCGTTTTGCCTTTTTTGAGAATGGATCCTTCTCTTGGTGTTCCTTCAGTTCCTGGAGAATTCCCGTTTTAAGCAGGAATTCATGCTGCTGATAAAGTTCACAGGTAACTAAACCATTTTTTTTCCCACTATCCATTAATGTGTCAAAATGGATATGCGTCGTCAAATCCATTTCACCTGGATACATAAGTGCATCTTTCATCATTTCATGCTGATGATAGCCCCTTAGGCTTCCCTGATGGTGTGCTGGCTCCATCCATTCTTCTTGGGTATAACCATAATCGATTGTAAGAAGGACCCCCGACTGGATGTTTGAGGCGATCTTTTCATATTCCTTAACCATTTTCAGCGGAATTTCGTATCTTTGCTTATCTTGTAATGTCACGGAACGTTCCGAAAGGTAAGTAAGGATGTCAGGATTGTCCAACGGTTCCTTCTCTTCCAGCAAACGGCCATCCTTAACCGTGACGAAGACCTCTACAAGGGCTCCGTCATCCTTTTCAATGACATGAACAGGCAAAGCATCGAAGAATTCATTTGAAAACACGATTCCATTCATGTTTGTCCATTCTTCTGCCTCTGAAGCAAAACATGCCTGTTTGAACATCCCAATACGCTCTTGTTGCGCCTTTTTATGATATGGACTTGTTTCCACCAGGACATACGTCAGCGAGTCCCAAATCTGCGGCTCGGTTTCTTTAATATAGACAAGAATGTCATATGCCAGCTTCCCGTCTCCTGCACCGATTTCAACGATTTTCGGGGATATCCCGCACACCTTTATCAAGTGAACGAACCACCTTGCTAGGGACCTCCCAAATGCGTCCCCGACATTGCCCGACGTATAAAAATCCCCTTTGGAACCAATCTTCTTTTTTTGCTTCACATAGTAACCGATGGCGGGGGCATATAAAGCGGCATTCATGTAGTCATAATAGGAAATTCTCTTTTTCGGGCTGCTTTCAATCATTTTTTTCAGGTGATGCTTCAACATAACGCCTCCTCTTCCTTCACCCTACATAACGAATGAGTTTGTTTCTTTGACATCCATGCACAAAAAACCGATTGATTTTTCACGAAACAATCTTTTTCATTTAGGAAATATATTCAGTATAATTCCACGCACTTTTTCAATATTCTAACATTTTTGGACCAAAAAATAAAACAGGTGCCATATGGCACCTGAAAAAGTGATTATCTCAAGAAGGGATTGGCATTCTTTTCATCTAAAATGGTCGTGACTGGCCCATGTCCCGGAAAAACGATCGTATCATCAGGCAGCGGCAGCAGTTTCGTATCAATGCTATTTAACAGCACTTGTTCACTTCCGCCTATTAAATCTGTCCTGCCGACGCTTCCCTGGAACAAGACGTCACCCGAAAAGAGCAGCCGTTCATCCCTTGCAAAATAGGATACACTGCCTGGTGAGTGCCCTGGTGTTTCAAAAATGTCGAAAGTGAAGCCTCCAATGGTAAGCCTTTGCTCATTTGCAATGATATGGTCTGCCGGCTTCATGCGCATCGGGTTTTCAGGAAACCAGTTCAAGGAGCCATTCAACGCGGGATCAAGCAGCCACTTGGCCTCTTTTTCATGAAGATAGGCAGGCACTTCATAATGATCCCGGATGGCATCAAGAGCACCGATATGATCAAAATGAGCATGTGTCAATAAAATCGCCAAAGGCTTCAATTTTTTTGTTTGTATATATTGTATGATTTTCTGCGGCTCTTCTCCAGGATCGACAATGATGCAATCATTTCCATCGGAAACTACATAACAATTCGTTTGCAGGGGGCCTAGAGGGATTTGTGTCCATTTCATTTCCATCAACTCCAATATGATATTCTCTCTCCATCTTACACCAAATCATGTCGTTCATGTTAATCCACTACACTACAAGCTAAGTGAGATTCACCTTTAAACCTCGACAAATAATTGAAAAAATATTAAAATATTAACAAATGCATTCTTTTCTACATATTTTTGGTAGTTGTTTTATCCTCTGGGTATATTATTAAGGATTGGCATTACGAAAAAAGGGGGTTTTAAGATGATATTAATGGTCGTATTCGGACTGGTGGCTATATTGGGAGTAGCTGCTGTATTTACCTCATTAAAAAAGAGAAACTTCTTAGGATTCATTTTTGCAGCCGGCAGTGCGGTCGTATTCGGCTGGTTCACTGTCATGACGATCATCAACAGCGGCTTTCCTGTTGCCCATTAACGAAAAAAAGGTTTTGGAAGGATATCCCTTCCGAAACCTTTTTTTATTCCCCGATTGCCTAAAGTTTGGAGTATCTGTACTTAGACCGCTCCGTTCCGTTCCACTCGGCGTGAAAACTAAGGTTAGAATCGAAACGATATGGATATTGTTTGGGGGAAGTCTCAACGAAGGTTATTAAAATACATTAGTGTTTCTATTCATATGGTCCTAATGGATCGGGGTTACGTATTAAGAAAACACCCCGTACATGTTAGTTTGGTGTCTAACATATACGGGGCAATTCATATTGAGTCAAGCGAACTTCCTATGAATTCAAAAACAAAAAAACCTTAGCGATAAAGAAAATAGGATTACGATAGCACAAATGCTTACAATAACAAATGAAATTTCAGATTTATTCTTAAAAGCAATATATGTAAGTGTAGAGGTGGAAAATAAAAATACTACTTGCATCCAGATAGGCTGTTCAAAAGGTCCCATACGCAATAAAAAAGTTATCGCCATTGCAGAAACAATATATAAAGAAAGGTATCTTTCACATCCAGAACGTGAACAACTTCCACCAGTCGCTTGAAAACTTGGATTAGGCGTTTTCAAGGTGTTATAACCAAATATCTTGACAATTATCTGTATTGTTTTAATACTCTAAATTGTTAAACATTGAACTTTGAATAACAGGTGGAGCAAATGCTTATTTCATCCTGCAAAAAATCTAACTACTTAACAGTTAATGCGTATAGATGTGCTGTGTAATTAAAAAAAGGATAGAGAAAATTCTCTACCCTCGGTCTTTCTCTTTCAAATAGTTTTCTTAAGCCTCTTTT
>NZ_PHNG01000690.1:0-188868 GCF_002803435.1 Bacillus sp. mrc49
ATCTAGGAATCTGTATCATTTGGGGAATGATGGCACTATTTTGGTTTGCCGGGGTACACGGACCTTCTATAGTAGAGCCAGCTATTGCCGCCATTATTTACGCTAATGTAGCCACAAACTTACAGCTTCATAATGCCGGTGAGCAAGCATCCAACGTGCTTACGGTCGGACTTGGAAACTTTGTCGGTACTATGGGAGGGACCGGTGCTACCCTTGTCGTTCCGTTTATTTTCCTTCTTCTTGCTAGATCAAAACAGCTGAAAGCAGTCGGAAAAGCATCCGTAGTACCAGTGTGTTTTGCCGTTAATGAACCGCTTTTATTTGCTGCACCAATGATCTTGAATCCTTATTTCTTCATTCCTTTTTTACTAACGCCAATGATTAATGTTTGCTTGTTCAAGTTTTTCGTTGACGTTATCGGGATGAACAGCTTCATTTATGTCCTGCCATGGGCAACACCAGCACCAATTGGCTTAATACTTGGTACAGGCATGGGACTCTGGGCTTTGGTTCTTGCTGTCTTATTAATTGTCGTCGATTTCCTTATTTACCTTCCGTTCTGTAAAGCTTATGACAACGAATTGCTGGCAAAAGAAGCGAAAAATGCTGAATTGGAAGCAGCTGTTGGAGTTTCCCAAGCAGGGCAACCTGCAATGGTCGGTGCAACAGGGACTGATACATTCGCTATCATGAACAACAATGCTCAAGTGGAGGAATCAGCACCAACGCTGGAGAAAAGCATCAACGTCTTGGTACTGTGTGCCGGAGCGGGAACAAGTGCCATGTTAGCTAATGCATTAACGGAAGGCGCTAAACAATACAATGTCCCGATCACTGCATCAGCAGGTGCTTACGGTTCTCATTACGAGATCATGAAAGACTTCGATATGGTGATTTTAGCTCCGCAAGTAGGTTCATATTATGATGACATTAAAGAAGACACAGACCGATTAAACATTAAGCTCGCTGCCACAAAAGGGGCAGAATATATCAATCTCACTAGAAATTCGCAAAAAGCCATTGATTTTGTCCTGGAACAGGTCAAATAAAAACGGAAGCGATAATGGATCCACCAGCGAACAAGGCGGTGCCTAGTTAAACGTAAACCATATTAAACTTATAAAGAACGGAAAATCAATAATCGGAAAACGGAAGGCACCTTAAATCTTAGACGAAAATCTGATATTTGGGGTGTATTTTTAATGAAAATAAATCAATTGAACAAAGTCCTTAAACAAGGCAGGAAATAAAAAAGGTGGAGGCTTGGCATGGATACCACATTATTGAAATCAAAATTCAAGACCGTTTTCAGTCGACAGGACGGGGAAGTGTTTTTTGCACCGGGGCGGATTAACCTGATCGGGGAGCATACGGATTATAATGGGGGACATGTTTTTCCATGTGCCATTACCATCGGGACGTATGCAGTAAGTGCAAGAAGAGAGGATAGTCAAATTCGATTCTACTCGGAAAATTTTCCGGAAATAGGCATGATTTGTTTTGACCTTTTCGATTTAGCTTACAGAAAGGAGGATAACTGGACCAATTATCCAAAGGGCATGATCCGTTATCTCAAAGATGCTGGTCATGAAATCGACAGTGGATTGGATATTTTGTTTAATGGTAACATCCCGACCGGTGCTGGATTAAGCTCTTCCGCTTCTATTGAAATGCTGACAGGTGTAATCTTACGAGAAATATTCGCATTGGATGTTTCTGATCTTGATTTAGTTTTGACGGGAAAAAAAGTTGAAAATGAATTTATCGGTGTGAATTCAGGCATTATGGATCAGTTTGCCGTGCAAAAAGGAAAAGAAGATATGGCCATTTTACTGGATTGTGTAACCCTGGGCTACGAAATGATCCCCATTGTTTTAGATGGATACAAAATAGTCATCATGAATACGAACAAGCGCCGCGAGCTTGCGACTTCAAAATATAATGAACGTCGCTCTGAATGTGAAGCGGCTCTTTCGGAACTACGGCAATACCGAAATGTGAACTCGCTTGGAGAACTGACATTGAAGGAATTTGAAAAGCTGGAAGGATATCTATCGAGTGAAACGTTACGGAAAAGGGCGCGTCATGGGATCAGTGAAAACGAACGGACAGTACTAGCTGCCAGGGCATTAAAGGCAAACGAATTGAAAACGTTTGGGGAACTGATGAATGCTTCGCACAGATCATTGCGTGATGATTATGAAGTGACAGGTATTGAATTGGATGTGTTATCCGAAGCGGCCTGGGAGGAAGGAGCCCTTGGCGCAAGGATGACAGGTGCTGGTTTCGGCGGCTGCGCCATAGCGATCGTGGAAAGCGAAAAAACGGAAAGCTTTATCCAGGGCGTTTCAGCTAAATATCTCGGCAAAATAGGATATGAAGCTTCATTTTATATGGTGGATATTAGCGATGGCGCTAAGAAATGGAAGGTGGGATAAATAACGACAAATCCTAGGTGGTGCAGGTAATGTGGATCACATGCAGTCATTCATTTATTGACAAAGGATATGAAGGTTGGGGAGCAGTGAAGGGATCACTTGCAGACAGGCCAACGGGAAGCTGTACATGAAAAAGGGGGAGTTAAGCCGTTTTCCATAGTATAGGTAAAACGGCAAAAACAAACGATAAGTTGTTCAATTATCATGGTTTTTCCGAGCAGTGTACTAGTTACAGGCAAGTCAATAAACCGATGGATTGTTGTCATAGGAGGATGAATTTCATGTTGAAAAAACAGATAAAAGGTTTTATGGTAATGGTGATGGGCTTAGTTCTTGCTTTAACTGGCTTAGCTAGTTTAGATGTTTTCCATAAGGTGGAAGCAGCTACTCCATTTGCATATGGAGCTGACATAGGCTGGATGAAGCAAATGGAAGATGGGGGCGTAAGCTGGGTCGATGACAATGGAAAACCAGCAGATTCTTTACAGATACTTAAAGATCACGGAATTAATTCCGTTAGGTTAAGAGTTTTTGTTAATCCGCCAAGTGACTATTATTGGTTAAAAGACGGAACAACTTGGACCATGCTGGGCTATAGTGACAAAGCAGGCGTACTTGCTGCAGCAAAAAGGGCAAAAGCTTTGGGAATGAGGATAATGGTTGACTTTCACTATAGTGATGTTTTTGCAGATCCGGGTCATCAAATTAAGCCAAACGCATGGACAAGCTACACCAATACCCAGTTACAAACAGCGGTTTACAACCATACGTACGATGTCATGAACGAGCTAAAAAGTAATGGCATATATCCTGAATGGGTACAAGTTGGGAATGAGATGAACTCAGGGATCATGCTTCCAGATGGCAGTACTGATAATTTCAGTAAATTGACGGCGTTCCTTAATAAAGGCTATGACGCAGTTAAGGCTGTAAGCCCATCCTCCAAGGTGGTCAGTCATTTGGCACATGGGACTAACAACAGTCAATTCAGATGGTGGTTTGATAACTTCTTTAGTAATGGCGGTAAAACGGATGTTATTGGTGCATCTTTCTATCCATATTGGGATGGTCAGCCATATTGGGAGATTACCGATGATTTATCTTACAATCTGAACGACATGGCTTCACGTTATAACAAGGAAGTTATGGTTGTTGAAGTAGGTGGAGACGAAAAAAACCCTAAAGATTCTTATTGGACGATCAATGATACAATCAAGGTTGTAAACGCGGTTCCGAACGGAAAAGGGATCGGAGTTTTTTACTGGGAACCCCAGGCTAACTCAAGTGTTCTTTCAGATGGTTATGCATTAGGCGCAACTACCGAGGTATCTAAAAATGTCCTGAAATATACAACGGCCATCGATGCTTTCAGTGATGCAGCTAAAGGATCGGCATCAAGCGGGAATCTTGTAAATAATGCCGGTTTTGAAACAGATGGAGCTACACAGAATCCAACAGGTTGGACCACTTGGTCAAATGGTAATGATCTTGCCAATTACACGGAAGCTGGCGGATATTCAGGAAGCTACAAATTATCTCATTGGAATAACGCTGCCTATCAGGTTAGTACCCATCAAATAAAAACAGGCCTTGCTAATGGAACGTATACATTGAAAGCATGGGTAAGAAGCGGTGGTGGATTTAAAACGAGCCAAATGTACGTTAAGAACTTTGGAGGCTCAGAAAAAAACACTCCTATTCCGACAACAAGCACCTGGACTCAAATTACTATAACGAATATTCATGTAACGAACGGACAAGCTGAATTCGGTTTTTGGACTGATGCAAATGCAAATAACTGGATCAGTGTCGACAATGTGGAGTTTTTCAAAAATTGAAAAGGCATGATAAAACGATAAATAACTGAAATTTCGGTCTTTAACGGAATATGGGATGCTTTATTCACTAGTGCTTTTTGTGGTGCCGGTGTCCCATATTCACGAGACCATATATAAAAATTCAGACATAGGCATGAGAAAAACAAAACAGCGGGCAGGTGGAAGGGAGTACGTTGTACCTATAAAGATTCCTTCGTACACTTGGGCCGGTACGGAAAAATGATTTAGTGAGAAATGTTAGGTTTTTCTGTGTTGATGACTATAAGGGTTAAACGGTGTAAAATAGGAACATGAATAATCTAAATTAATCATTTCACTATATTCAAACACTCTGCCATTTTGAAGAATTCCTCTGTTTATGATTTTCATCGCGGCAACCCCTTTCTTGCAATTTAGAAGCTCAGCATCCTCTTTGCTTACATTTACTGCGCTGTATGTTGTGATGAAGTGAGATATTTGATAGCCGCATTGTTGTACATAGTCATGAACTGATTTTTTAACTTCTTCTTTATTAAGGTGTGGGAAAAAAGAGCATGGTAATCTTGAAGTTTCAATTTGCCTTTTTTGGTAATCGGCAATTCGAACCCGTTTATATTCCCATAATTTCTTCTGTTCTCCATTTATATCAAAAATTTTTTCAAATGTTTGATCAGGTTTAATCTTTTTAAGATAGATAATTTCGGATTGTATATCTTTGAATTTCTTTTCTGTTAATGAATTGTAAATTAATGGACTTTTATATTTTGTATCATTGACGAATATACCCGAACCTTGAATAATTCTGATACATCCAATATTCATAAGTTTTTTTAATGCCTCGCGAATTGTGTATCTGGATACATCATATTGATTTGCCAGATCCCTTTCGGTAGGGATTTTTTGACCAGCTTTATAAGTATTTTGATAAATTTTACTTAGAATATCATCTGCAATAAAATCACGTTTTTTCATCATCGATTACCTCAAGACAGATTGTTTTTTCTTACTGCATATAATATTAGCATAAAAGGATCCATTCGTTATCTTTCTTGTAATGTAAAACCCTTGAAGCGCATTGCTTCAAGGGTTTTCATGCATTTTTATAACTTTATGGGGTATGGATGGTACCATTTGTAATACGAGCTTGAGTCCATTCATGTTTTCGATAAATGACTGGATATTCTTTTGCCATGTCTTCATTGAAATCAACACCGATGCCAACTTTTTCAATAGGATAAATATACCCATCCACTACTTCCACTGAGTTAGGGAACATTTTTTTCGTAGTTTCATCAGGCTCTTGAATTTCTTGTATCGCTGCATTATGAAGGTGAATATTCAAGTGTGTATTCACTGCCACTCCAATAGGGGTCATATCCGATGGGCCATGCCAGGCAATTTGAACACCAAAATTTTCACATAGTGCAGCTAGTTTAAGAGCGGGTGTGATGCCCCCAATCTGTGAAACATGGCAGCGAATGTAATCAATTTGACGATTAACGATGAGATTTCTCCATTCAGTTGGGTTATTGAATAATTCCCCGGATGCTATAGGTGTAGTGCATTGTGATCTCAATTGAACCAACCATTCATTTTGATCAGGAGGTAAGATATCCTCTAAAAAGAATAGCTTATAAGGCTCTAGGTCTTTTGCCAATTGGAGGGCTTGGTTTGGAAATAGTCTTTCATGAACATCATGAAGCAAATGAATGGAATATCCATATTTTTCACGTAATGCTTTAAACATGGTCACGACATCTTTCATATAAATGTCTGGATCATAATATTCTCCTGCACTTAACTCTTTTGTTACGTGCATCGTATGATTTTTGCCGCCATACAACCCCAATTGACAGCGAATATGGCGGTATCCTCTCTCTATCAAAGAATCAACATTGTTAAAGAGCTCCGCTAATGTTAATCCGTCAGCATGTGTATAGGCCGCAATTGCGTTTTTTGACTTTCCTCCAAAAAGTTGATAAAGGGGCATCTCGGCTAATTTAGCTTTAATATCCCATAAAGCCATGTCAATCCCTGCAATTGCATTGTTAATAACAGGACCATTTCTCCAATAAGAATTGACCATCATTAAGTGCCACAAGTCTTCAATGGCGTTCGCATCACGATCTATTAGAAGCGGTTTTAAATATTCATCAATCATGGTTTGAACAGCTAGAGGCCGTTGCTGGAAGGTTGCACACCCATATCCAATAACACCTTTGTTTGTTTCTATTTTGACTACAATAAGATTATGTCTATTCGGGTTAATCACAAATGATTGTATATCTGTAATAAGTGTGGGTTCCAAGGTTGAATCTCCTTTTTTCTTTAATTTCAATTATTCGTCAAATCAAAGTGAAATTATTAACTAGATTAAAACATAGTAAATATCCAACGTCAATTTGGTAAAGAAAGAAGGTCCGTTACGATAATTTACCATACCAATTTTCAAAAAACTGATGCAATAAATGTTGATAGTATAGGATTCTTCATTATTTCATGGTTTATTTAAGCGTTTTCATTTATTTTTTTTATATGCTATCATAACCCTGTCAAATCGGAGTGAAAGAAAGTAATAGATTGAGCTTTATCAATAATTTCTAGTAAGGGAATGATTCAAATATGAAAGATAAAGAGAGTGTCAAGAAAATCATAGAATATGTTGGCGGCAAAAAGAATATAAAGAAAGCTTGGCATTGCATGACAAGGCTGCGCTTTGATTTGTATGATAATTCTTTGATCGCCCATGAAAATGTAAAGCGATTGAGCGGTGTTATCGGAGAACAATTACAAAACGATCAATATCAGATAATAGTCGGGACAAATGTACAGCAATATCATTCTGCTTTAATGGAAGAACTAGGGATGGAAAGAGAAGAAGATAAGAAAGAAAGTAGCAAGAAAAAAGGTCTCTTTTCACGATTATTGGATGTTGTATCGGGTGTATTCGGTCCAATAGTTCCGGCAATCGCTGGTGCAGGCATGCTCAAAGGGCTTTTGGCAGGTCTAATTGCTTTGAATTTCTTATCGAAGGATAATGAAACAATTATAATCCTAGACTTGATTTCAAGTGGAGTCTTTTATTTCTTGCCATTCTTTTTAGCTGCTTCAGCTGCCAAAATATTTAAAACAAATCAATATCTTGCCCTAGCTATTGCTGCTGGCTTTATGTATCCATCTTTAATTGACGCTGCTAAATTAGGTGAGGTAAGTCAATTTCATTTTATTGGTTTACCAATACCCGTTATTAATTACTCTGGTGCTGTCATTCCAGTCATTTTATCTGTGTGGGCATTAAGTTATATCCACAGATGGATTGATAAGTATATGCCAAACATTTTGAAAACTGTATTTACTCCCACATTAACTCTATTTCTTGCCATTCCTTTTGCATTGATCGTATCCGGACCATTAGGTAGTTACGTTGGTAAGGGATTAGCTTATATTATTGAAACATTATTCGATATATCTCCCATCTTAGCAGGAGTTGT
Source organism: Bacillus sp. mrc49 (assembly GCF_002803435.1). Classification (NCBI taxonomy): domain Bacteria; kingdom Bacillati; phylum Bacillota; class Bacilli; order Caryophanales; family Bacillaceae; genus Bacillus; species Bacillus sp. mrc49. Next base: position 7,747 of record NZ_PHNG01000690.1, read on the forward strand.
AATGGGCGGAGCGAGACCGATAGAAGTTGTATTTGGTATGCATCACGCTCTTACACCAATTGTGCTTCAAAACTTCGCGGATAAAGGATACGACATGTTAATGCCTATGATGTTTATGACAAACATGGCCATTGCAGGTGCCACTTTTGCAATGTTTTTTAAAGCCAATAGCAAAACTGAAAAGTCTATAATTCTATCAGCGACTATTTCTGCTCTTCTGGGCATTACAGAGCCTGCTATATTCGGGGTACTTATTAAAAATCGTAAAGCCTTCATAGCCTGTTCGATTGGTAGTGCAGTAGCCTCAACTTTTTTTGCTGCCATGGGTGTAAGAATTTATGGGTATATCCTTTCAAGTATTGTAAGTTTAGTCGCATATGTGGGCCCTTATTTTCCGTATGCTTTAATCGGAATCATGATTGCCATAAGTACATCATTTGGAATATCTTTCATCACTGTAAAAAAGACTCAATCAATATGAATCATAACCAATATCCAATAGGGTGATTTATAAGTGCTGGTGGAGGAGATGCCCCTACGGTAGGGATTGGATTATACGGTATCATTTGCGACTGCTGGCTCAGCAAGAAGGCATACATACATTTTCCGGTGAGTGCAATCGATTCATTGAAGAAATGAAAGTATGTGAACCATAAAGAACAAAGAATTCTAGAAAGAACGTCATTTCAAATCCGGCTACAATCGTTGAAGAAGATAAAGAAGAACATGGGAGGTATGAAGCTTGGAATCCCATTTATAAAGCAACGCTAATTCTTCTTTCAATAAGGGGCACGCGCTTGTCGAAGAATGAAATCTTTAACCAATCTTCACATCCCAAACTTTAAAAGCTTATATATAAGGAGCATATCTAATTTATCATGAGCTTTCCACCGAAATTTTTTAGATCTATTTTCTTATAAATAACCACCAACTGGTGTGAATTGGACGGGGAGGCTGCCTTTCAATTTAAAGGAGAGGCAGTAAAGAGGATACACACGTATAGTAACGGACACCTAGCAGAAGATTGCGGAAGCTTTTGAACAGTTCGGACAGACAGCAGATAAGATTTTAAAATTACTACCGGAGTATACTAAACTCATTTTGTAATATCGACAAAATTAATATTTGTGAATACAGGAAGAAGCTATGTGAATGGCGGATCCTAATATTCAAAAGTTACTAAAACAATCTTCGAGCAATGATTTCATAAACTTGCTTGTTTCTCGGGTAAGCGCATTAGACTATTAGCAGCCATCATAACATGAATACGGAAGCAGGCAAGGAGGAAAGCGGGTACGGAGATAAAAAGCATGGAGGGCGGGGAAAAAAGGGTATCGGAATGGCTCTTTCATTCCTATACCCTTTTTTGAATTTGTTGGATTTGAAGCAGTTAAGAATCAAATTATAAGATCCTCAAGTGAAACTGAGTTTGCCTTCAATCTCAGGTAAGGGCATTCAGATGTCCTTACCTTTCATTCTTAGTCAACAAATATGGTCATCATACTCAGGTTTGAGGAAATCTAACATCTGTTGCTTTTGCTGGGAGTAATGAAAGCAATTAAAGTAAAAGGAAAAGTCATCAAAAAAGAGTGAATTTTTTTCGTCAAAGGCAAATGCGCGTAAAAAATCAGATATGATCCGCTCTTGATCGACTGAGTCAAACAGTCCCGATACATAAAATTGATAATTGAATTTATCGTATAGGAAAAGATTTCCGGTATCTTCAAATATATGTTTCACTGAGTGCCCATCCAAACCAACCCACTCCTTTCTTCACAATATACCTTTAAACCACTGAACTTATACAGGATCCTGCTTTGGTTTATTATTATATTTCAAGCCAATCGATTTTTATTCCTTCAATACGTTGAAAGGATAAAAACATATGGACTAATAGGGGACAAGTTACGAAAAAAACACATCCATATGGATGTGTTTTTTCAAGACTCAATTATTTGTACATTTCAGCCACTTGTTTTTGCAATTGGCTATTTTCAAGATACTCATCATAACTGACTTGCTTATCGACCGTACCTTTTGGTGTAAGCTCAATGATCCGGTTCGCAACAGTTTGGATGAACTGATGGTCATGAGAAGAGAAAATCATCGATCCTTTAAAGGCGATCAACCCGTTGTTCAATGCTGTAATCGACTCTAAGTCCAGATGGTTTGTCGGTTCATCAAGCATAAGGACATTGGATCCGCTTAACATCATTTTCGAAAGCATGCAGCGGACTTTCTCGCCCCCTGAAAGAACACTTGCCTTCTTCGTCACTTCATCACCAGAGAATAGCATTCTCCCTAAGAATCCGCGCAGGAAGCTTTCGCTTTGATCATTCGGGGAATATTGACGAAGCCAATCGACAAGAGTCAAATCGACGCCTTCAAAGAATTCGGCATTATCTTTAGGGAAGTATGCCTGTGAAGTCGTTACACCCCACTTGAAAGTACCTTCATCCGGCTCAATTTCTCCAGCCAAAATTTTGAACATGGTCGTTTTGGCAATCTCATCTTTGCCGACAAATGCAATCTTGTCGCCTTTATTCATCGTGAAGCTGACGTTATCCAAGATTTTGATGCCATCGATCGTTTTCGAAATTCCATCAACCCGAAGCAGGTCGTTCCCAATTTCACGCTCAGGTGTGAAACCGACATAAGGATAACGGCGAGATGAAGGCTGGATATCATCCAAACTGATTTTATCCAATAATTTCTTACGGGAAGTTGCCTGGCTCGATTTGGATGCATTGGCGCTGAATCGAGCAATGAAATTTTGCAGCTCTTTAATTTTTTCTTCTTTTTTCTTGTTTGCATCTTGAGTCAGTTTAAGGGCAAGCTGACTGGATTCATACCAGAAGTCATAGTTCCCGATATACACTTTGATTTTACCGAAGTCAAGATCGGCGATATGTGTACAAACTTTGTTAAGGAAGTAACGGTCATGGGAAACGACGATAACGGTATTTTCAAAATTGATCAAGAACTCTTCCAGCCACTTGATCGCTTTTAAATCCAGATGGTTGGTAGGTTCATCCAGTAATAGAACATCCGGTTTGCCGAAAAGCGCTTGGGCAAGTAACACTTTAACCTTGTCGCCACCAGTCAGTTCAGCCATTTTCTTCGTGTGCAGGTCTTCTGTAATGCCAAGGCCTTTTAAGAGGATGGAGGCTTCAGGTTCCGCTTCCCAACCGTTTAATTCGGCAAATTCACCTTCAAGCTCGGCTGCTTTCATACCGTCCTCGTCCGTGAAGTTTTCCTTCATATATATGGCATCTTTTTCTTGCATGACTTGATATAATCTTTCATGTCCCATGATGACAACTTTAAGGACTTCTTCTTCTTCAAAAGCGAAGTGATCTTGCTTAAGAACGGCAAGGCGTTCGCCTGGTCCCATATGAACATCTCCGGATTGTGCTTCGATTTCACCGGAAAGGATTTTTAAGAAAGTGGATTTACCTGCACCATTTGCACCAATAAGCCCGTAGCAGTTACCAGGCGTGAATTTTATATTAACATCTTCAAACAGTTTACGATCGCCATAGCGTAAACCAACATTATTTACAGTAATCATTTATTTACATTCCTCCAAAATACTTTTGTTTCAACGTTTTCAACACAAGTTTGATTCTTTTTTCTCTGTTTCACATAAAAGACAGTTTACGTTCTTGTAGCTTTTAAACTGTACATCATTTAAATTGTATCTTATTTCTGTCAAAAGTTAAAGGTTCATTAGCAAAAACCGATACAAATCATCTAAAAGTTTAATGCACAAAGTGCGGGAAGGAGTATTTGAATAAATATCCTAACGTTTTTCATGTGCTTTAACGAATAGTAATTATAGAAAACGAACAATGCTAATTACGATAAGAATGGCAAAAAAGAAGCTGCCAAGAAAAAGGAAGAAGTGTTCTTGGCTGCAAAGGAAGGTAATATCTTTTGAGGGAATGAAGAAGTCGCTCCCCAAATGCAGCGGATTAGGGGACTTACAACATTGCAATAGAAGGCAAGTCCAATAAGGAAAGGGCCTAAGCAGCTGTAAATAAGCATGCACTTATGGACTCGCTTAGCAACAAGAAACTTCCGCTTTCTGAAATTATAGCCATACTCTACCTATTGATTAAGTCTGTGCCATATGAATTGTCGATTGCGCAAAGCCATTCACCTTGTGAATTTTTCTTGAATACGTAAGTTGCCCTTCTATCATTTGAATATTCCGAATCCGTTTTATCGGCATGGATTAGCGTTTGCGAAATAACCAAAGCTGTGTCTCCAGCTTCCAAGATAAACATTTCTCCCTGAGTCGGTACAAGCGTGTTATTAAAATATTTTGCAATTTTAATAAATGCTTCTTTGATCTCCTCTTTACCTCTTGCAATCATATCAGGCTTTACAACCAAAATCGCATCCTCCGTATAGTAATTCTTCAGAGTATCAAAATCTTCCTGTTGTATGGCGTTGTCACACTTTTTGATAAATTCCTTTAATTCATGTTCCATTATATGTTCCTCCTACATTGTTATTTGTGCAGTTTCCGTTTTTTGTAAATGTGTTAATCGACTTTGTTCAGCACGCAAATCTGTTTCATCCTTAAAATGCAATCAAGGTCACATGACGGTTTCGTTGTTGGAGGTTCAAGTGGCTTAAAATGGCTAGTAAATGGAACGATTCACCGTCATTTTTATATGAAGTCACACCATATAAGTTTGGAAATATGGGGGCTTTTGTGAATCTCTTTGATTTTACCATTTTTTCTCTTTATAAGCATGTTGAAAACACGGCGTAATTGTCCAACTGAAAATTCTTCAATAGCAGGACGCGGGAATTTGCCTTAATTGGAACTTTTCATCTGTGTCCAGAAAGACTGTCTTTTTTGTTCCAAGCAAAGCATTGCGGGTTCATCAATAATTTGAACTGGGGAGAAGACTGGGTCTTGTTCTTCCATGTAATGAACTTGCTATTTGTATTGAAGCAACATGTCAACACAATTTTAGGCTGAAATAATGAAAAAACAAACGCTTAAAGAGAATAAAGTTAGAGGGGATTTGACTTGGGAAAGAATGCGGGGGAAGTGATCGGAAATTTACCTTTATCATTATTTTTAATCTTCAATATTTAAAGGTACAAAGACTCATTGTAATATGCTTTTAAATCAGTATTATAAATAATTGTGACTTATGTAATGGGAGGAACATTCATGATTGACTGAGCAGGGTTTTAGGATGTGCACGATGTGTGTAATGGTTGGTTGTTACCAAATTCCTTAGGACGTCCGCCGCATTTTTCGCTGGATGGTTTTAGATGGTGCAGAAGCATCATTGAAATAGTTTCAACTAAAGGAAACATAGACTTCTAGCTTTATATTGTCACGTGATAGGGTCAGTTTAAGCCGATGGAAATTTAACGTAATGGAATGCGTTGAACAATATGGGGATTTATATAAAATCAAGAAAACTTGAACGATATGTAATTAGCTGTTTTGTGCCATTCAAGGCTCTTTTTTTATTTTCATCGTTAAATTGAAAAAATGGAATGCAATGTAATTGTTACTCGAATAGGATCGGTACATTCGTTGCGGGATTAAGAATCATTTGGAGGAATTGGAATGGGTTTATTTACAAGTAAGATTGCAGCTGGTGTTGTACTAGGGGGTTTTACATTGGCTGGGGCTGGATTGGTATTTACAGGTACTGGGACATTGCAGCAGGCTACGGATTTTGTTAAAGAAGCAGGAAGCAAGTTAACTCAATTCGAAGGAAATGAGAAAACATTGATAAGCAAGATCAATACTTTACGGGATAGTGCTAATTCTAAAATTAATGAAGCGAATTCCATCATCACCGGGAAGAAAGCCGAGATCAGTAAGTTAAATGAAAATATCAAAAATATGACTTCGGAAAAAGATAATCTGACAGCGGACATTGCTTCCCTTAAACAAGATATCACAGGTCTACAAGCAAACTTAAAAGATTCCAACACGAACTTGGAGGCGACCAGGACGGCTCTAAATACTAAGACTAATGAGTATAATAGCAAAGTTGCGGAGTTGAATGCAACGAAAGAAAAGATTGCTAATTATGAAGGTTTACTTAAATATGCCGAGCAAAAAGCTGAAGAAGCTGATAAATTAGTGGCACAGCTTGAAAAAGAGATACAGAAGGCCAATGCAGAAGTCAAGGCACATGGTGAGGCAGTGAATAGTGTCAAAGAACAAACCAAAGATGACCAGCCGCTAAGTCAGAAGGAACTTGATGCATTGGATACAACTCTAAAAGATGTCAATTCCGGAGCTGCTGAAACTAAACCTGCTTCAACTGGAGAAGATTCCACCAAATAACGTATACAATATGATGATAAAGGGGCGGAGGTGCTTTCTCCGCTCCTTTGTTATTGTTTATAGAACGAATCTTCATGCCCCCCTCATTAGGCCGTAGGCTCCTGGTTCAACTTCTGCTTAGTACCACATCGAAATCATCCTACCTGAGTCTTCTGGATCCTGCAGCGGTCAAAGCATACAACAAATGAAAAATTGGAAGATTCATGCATTTAAATTTGTCAACCATGAGGTTTTCTGATAGTATAAATGTCCATTTCATCTAGGCATCGGTTTGATTATTCGTTTAAATCGGAAGGGAGAGTGAGGGAGTTGGGAAGTCATCCCGATTTTGAGAAGGAGCGGCAGAGGCTCGATTTTACAAAACGCTATATCGATGTCGTCATCAAAACCTCAGAAACGAGCAAAGATCAATTTCAACGCAATATGCAAGAAGCTTTTGGTGATGCAGACTGGTCTGAATCCGGCTTATATTCTCAATTGCTGACGACAGCGAACTTTTTTGAAATGTCCAAAACCGAACTTGAGAGTTTACGGAAAGCGAGTAAAAAGCCTTATTTTGCTAGAGTCGATTTTGAAAGAAATGATGGCAGCAGCGGTGAGATGCTTTATTTCGGAAAAACCTCCCTTTACCAACGGGAAAGCCAGGAGCAGATCATCGTCGATTGGCGATCACCGATTGCCAATCTTTATTACGAGGGCAGAATTGGCGAAATTGAGTACGAAGCCGAAGGGGAAACATTTAGCGGCAGCATCACGTTAAAGAGGCAGCTAATGATCGAGGAAGGTGTCCTGGAAGACGTAAGGGACATCGATTTAACGACAACGGATGAACTGTTGCAGGAATCCCTTTCTAAAAGTTCAAGCAATCGGCTGACTGATATCATTACGACGATTCAGGAAGAACAAAATAAAATCATCCGCGCGGACTTGAACAAACCGATCATTGTCCAGGGAGCGGCCGGCAGCGGTAAAACAACAATTGCTTTACATCGGATATCCTACTTCATTTATCACTACAAAGACATGTTCGACCCACGTCAATTGATGATTCTCGCTCCGAACAGGGTTTTCATCGATTACATATCTGAAGCATTGCCTGAATTGGGAGTTGAAAAAGTAAAGCAGTTCACTTTCGCCGAATATGTCCAGGTGGCGATAGGTAAACAAGTGAAGCTCGCGCCGGATGATAAATTAACGCGATTGCTGGAAAAGGATGATGAAGAAACCAAGACCGCCATCTGGATATCGGGCTTGAAGGGTTCCCCTGCGTTTAAAAATATTTTGGACGAATATATAAAGGATATTTTCAGGGGATTTCATCCGGATGCTGATTTTTATTGTGATAAATATCGCCTCTATTCTTCTAAGAAGTTCATCAGATTATTGGAAGAGGATTATTGGTATTTGCCTCTATACACGAGATTGGACAAATTGAAGGCCATTTTACAAAATGAAGTGAAACTGAAAAAGAAAATCATACTTGAGAGGGTCACTGAGTTTTATGAGGCCAAAATTGAAAAGGCACTCTATAAGAATATCGATCCAGTCATACGTAAGGAATTCGTTACAAAATGCCACGATAAAAAGGAAGAGAGGATCCGGCAGGCCCAAAAGGCGATCCGAACTTCTGTAAAAGCCTATTTCAAGCAATTTCAAATGAAAAACCTCTTCCAATACTATCAGGAATTGTTCGAGGACCCAGAGCGGCTGGTCTCGTATAGTAACGGCAAACTGACGTTGGAAGATGCCGTCACATTATGCAGCTACAATCGTAAATCATTTTCCATGAAAAGCTATGAAACCGAAGATTTGGGTGCATTACTATATCTTCAGGAGCGGATTTTTGGCGTCGCCAAAGAAAACAAAGCAAAAAATGTCGTCATTGACGAGGCGCAGGATTATAGTTTCATGCAGTTACAAGCGCTCAAGACGGCAGTGGATACTGATATGTTCACATTGGTAGGTGACCTGGCACAAGGCATCCATTCATATCGTGGCTTGCAAACATGGGAAGAGGTTCACAGGCGTATTTTCCCGCGGGCGACCTATACGGAATTGCAAAAAAGCTACAGGACGACCGTCGAAATCATGAATCAGGCTAACCGAGTTCTTCAGTTGCTAACCTACGATTTCCCTGAAGTTGAACCTGTTGTCCGTCATGGCAGGGAACCTGAATTCATCTCCATTGATAAGGATGGGTGGGAAGAAGAATTGACCGAATTGATTGAAACACTTAAAGGGGAAGGATTCAAAACGTTCGCGGTAATTGCCAAAACGATGAAGGATTGTAAACTGGCGAACGATAAACTAAGTGAAATCAATCAAGACTTCCACCTAATAGATGAGGCGGGAAGCATCCCGAAAAATAAAACCCTTATCGTTCCTTCTTACCAAGCGAAGGGGTTGGAATTCGATGTTGTATTTGCCATATCGCTGGAGGAAACGTACGGCACCGAAAATGAGCTTGACATCAAGCTGCTATACGTCACGATGACAAGGCCTTTGCACCGTCTCTATTTTTTAGGACGGAAGAAAAACGCTTTCCTTATCGAGCCGTGAGATGGCCTGGCTGGACGATGCCCAGCCTCCGGGAAGCTTTACAAATGAACAAGGATATCCTGGATATCATCCCATCCATATCCTACTTCGATTAGCTCGATTCCAGCCATTTTAACCGTTTTTTCAGCAATGACTTGCCCGCCTAGCGCTTCGTAAAAACCGCATGAAGGATTATCCTTCAATGCCCAGATGATTAAATTCTTATGGCCCATTTTGATAAGTTCATCGATGATGGATTTTACCATTTGCCTGCCCATTCCCCTTCGTTGATAGGTTTTCAAGAAGTAGATGGCATATACTTCACCTTGAATATGCGGGTCTTTTGTTTGTTCAGGCCCGCCTGAAGCGAAACCGATGATTTCCCCGTTGGAATTTTCCGCTACAAATGTGGCATTATGGAGCATTTTTAAATTCCTTTGCCAATTTTTCATCCTGGTTTCGATATTCAATGAAGCTAGATAGTGATGTGGCAGGATTCCTGCATAAGTAGATCGCCAACTGCTTATATGCACATGGGCTATACCCTTTACATCTTTCTCCATCGCTTTTCTTATTTTCATGAAAAGTCCCCTTTGATTTCATTGTTTTTACCTAGAATATCATGGTAAAGGTGAATAAGCATTTAATTTATGTTTATAACTACCTTATAAGGGATAAGAAATAAAAGAGCGATTCAACGAGATGAAGGGAAGGATGAGAAGATGACATTGAAAGTTGGTTTTTATTTTCCAGGAGGTAAAGAATTAGAGCATGAGGTTGAGGGTGACGATTCAACTCAAATGATTTCAAATATCCAAAAGCACCGTTATTATAATTTAGTTAAGGGCGATTGCCATTATGTCGTGGATACGGAAAAGGCAGCTTATTTTTCCGTAACGGAAATATCTGAGTGAGGATGAGCCGCATTGGACTTTTGTTCCAATGCGGTTTATTCTTTTTAGTATCGATATAAAGGAGTTTAGGCCAATGAAGATCAATTTCACGAAAAAACAATATGAAACCTTATTCAAAATGGTTCAATACGGATATTGGGTTGCTTCCGATACGGAAAATAATAAAGAGTTCGGTGAACTCGAGCAGTACATCAATTCCCATGCCAAAGATTTCGGCATCGAAGGGGTTCAATTTGAGCCGGAGTATGAACTATACGATATAAGCAGGGAATTGGAGGATCAGCTCCATAAAGTGATAGACGAATATGAAGAAGGAGTCTTCCAGGATAAACTTGCCTATCATCTGGCTAGAAAGGAGTTTATCGCCGAATCGGAAAAACATGATTACAATCAAGAAGAAGCGATGAAACGGATCATGGAGCTTGAAGAAAAATATCACCTTCATATAGAAGAGCATGGCATTCAGAAATTGAAGATAGAAGAATAAAGGGAAAGAGGGCGGGCTGGCCCTCTCAAACTGGAGACGAACTTTCGGTAAAATCTACTTTGTTTTCAGGTTTTTAGGATAAATACTTACCTATTCCATTCCAGTTTGCTTGATACGAATATGGACTCTTGCTTGCCCATATTTTTAAATATTGTACGAAGACCGTTGTTTTCCACTGTGGGCACTGCACTGAGTCCCGGAGGTTACTGAAAAAGTGCCCCACTGAATAATTAATAGGAATCCTTATCAACATATAATGAAAAAAGAAGTTGAATACCTACATCCAGTAGGTATTCAACTTCTTTTTTTTGATTATGCGTTTATCCGTGCCCTCGCTTTGCACCTTACTGGTTTCGCTTGGACAAGCATTCCTAACCGTTTCCATCCACCTTGCATGATTTTAGGCGATTGTTCCTTTTGGCTTTGTTTATTCATCGGAATTAGGACTCCATTTTTCGATAGTGAACCGATAAAAGGCTTGCAGATCATTTTGTGAGCTAAATCCTGCTTGGGCGGTTTGTTCACTTCCGCCACCTTTCCCGTTAAAGAGATTGAGCTCGGCTTTGAAATATTGTCCGCAATGTATGGGCAGCGGTCCGCTGTTGGAAAGAATCATTTTTTGATCCTTCCTCGAAGCTAATAAAACAAGCACTTTTTCTTTTTTTATTATCGTAGCTGCTAAATATTGCAATTCTTTCAGTGAGCTTTCTTCGAATAGATGATGGATGAACCCTTCCTTGCTTCCTGTAAGCAAGGAGTCAGCCAGGAATTTTGCATTTTCAAGCTTTAGGTTTTCGTTTTCCGAAAGCAGCTGTTTATAGTCATTTTCCATTTTTTCGACCCGATTGAAGATTTCAGTACGTCCGGTATTGAATTTATTTGATAGGGCCGAGAGAATGCCTTGCCCTTCGGAGTAATCTTTCAATGCCCTGAAGCCGCATTTGAAATAGAGACGGGTATGGTCCTTCTGCTTCTCGGTTTTGAGGATTTTTATCAAACCAATTTCCCCGGTTCGTTCAACGTGGGTTCCGCCACACGGGTTATACTCTATCCCTTCGATTTCGACAATGCGGATATTCTCGGAAACCTTAGGCATCTTTACGACAGCAAGTGTCTGTAATTGCTCCTTGGTGACGTAATATGTGTGCAGTTGGCGATTTTCGAAGATATATTGATTCACCTTTTTTTCAGCTGCCGCCGTATGTATTTCAGTCCAATTGCCTTCGGTTATATCGATGGTCAAATACTCTTTGCCAAGATGGAAGCTGATTGTATTCGCATCATATAGTTCCCGACAGACGGCTGAGAGGAGATGCTGGCCGCTATGTGACTGCATGTGGTCGAAGCGGCGGGACCAATCCAATTCACAGTGTACAGCCCTTGAACCTGGCTTTTTCTCAAGCTTATGAAGGATGCATCCATCAGTGCCTTTCATTACGTCAAGAACGGGGAGGCCATCGATGGTTCCTGTATCTGAAGGTTGGCCGCCTCCTTCTGGAAAGAAGGCTGTTTCATCAAGTGTGATATAGTAATGGTCATTCTCCTTAAAGCACCCCAGGATCTCGGAATCCCATTGAGCGGTCTTGGGGGATGTGTAATACAATTTTTTTGTCATGAATGTTTCCCTATTCCTTTCTGTCATTCCTTAAATTATATCATCGAAATCCCTATTTTTGAAAAGGGGAAATATCCCGCAAGACAAGTAAATAAGGAATTTTTATGAAATATTTTAAATAAATTTTGCAAGATGGCGATAATCTATTTATAGACAAATTTTTATGATGTAAAATATTCCTGAAAGTATATACTTTAGACCTAATTGACGTTGAATGAAAAACGCTTACTGGTCTAAAAGGCTTATTTGCATTTGAAGAAAGGGTCAAGTGATTAGAAGTGAAACTTGTAAATATGGAAAAATACAAAAATAGCTTATTTGGAAATATAAAAAATCAACTTTCAGATTGGCTGGAGCTTGAAGATGTTCAAACGATTCCGGAGCATGATGTATTCCGTTTCTTGCATTCCATCAAAGGGACCGCGGGAACGCTGCAATTATGTGGACTTATGGCAATTACGGAACAGCTATTAGAAGACACGGATGAAGAAAGTGGCCGAGTATGGATTCCATCCGACCTTAGGAATTTCCTTTTCGAGCTTATTGAACATACATACGAATATGAGCATTTTGATGAAATTGAAGTAAAGGGAAAACCGGTACGTGATTCCCAGGCCCCGCTCATCCAGATCATTGACGATGATATTTCCATGCTCATTTTATTGAAGGATCTTCTGGAGGAACAGGGATGGATGGTGATCACGAATGCCGATCCCGTCAAGGCGACCAATCAATATTTTGAAATGCAGCCAGATTGCCTGATTCTTGATATCCAACTGCCTGCAAAGGATGGGTTCCAAATCCTCCAGGACATTCATTTGCATAATGAGAAATATTTCATTCCAAAAATCATGATCAGCATCCAGAACGATAAGCAAACCAGAATCAAAGCATTCAAGATGGGAGCGGATGATTTCATCGGCAAGCCGATCGATATAGATGAGTTTATCGTCAAGATGGAAAGACATTTGCAGAGGAAGAGGATTTTTGATCAGTCGGTCCTGATAGATGAGTTGACGCAGGTATATAACCGAAGATTCCTTGAAGACACGCTGCCGCGCTATTTCAATGACTATAAGCGGTCAGGGCAGCCTTTTACGATCAGCATCATTGATATAGATCACTTTAAACGAGTGAATGATCGGTATGGGCATGCGGCCGGGGATTTCGTATTGGCAGAGTTCGCCCAATTCATAAAAAGCAAGATCAGGAGCTCAGATTTGATCTGCCGCTATGGAGGGGAAGAATTCGTCCTTATTTTCCCTGATACTTCAAATGAACAAGCCAAGCATAAGCTAACAAGGTTAATCAAGGACTTTTCCGCAAAGGAATTCACCCACGAGGGGCAGCCTTTTTCGGTTACATTTTCTGCCGGAGCATTTACGGTTGAAAATGAGCATGTTACGCCAAAGGAAGCACTTGAGGAAGCGGACACATCATTATATGAAGCCAAACGAACAGGGCGAGCAAAGGTTGAAAGTATACAGCAAGCACGATTTAACAAAAAATCTCTTAATGTGTCCGTAATCGATGATGACATCATTATCCGGACCATTTTGACCAAAGCAATGCGTTCGCTACAGGTACCGCACTTCGATTTGGATATTGCCGTTTATGAAGACGGCCCTTCATTCTTGAAGTCCGATCGAGCCAAGGAAGACGTAGGGCATTTTTTAATTCTTGATGGTGTAATGCCGATCATGGATGGAATCGAAGTGCTGGAGAAAGTGAAACAGGGAAGCAATGCGGATTTTTATACCGTATTGATGCTGACGGGAAGAAAAAGTACGGATGATATTGCCAAAGCGTTGACATTGGGGGCGGACGATTATGTAACGAAACCCTTTAGCATTACTGATCTGAAGTCGAGGATAGAGCGCCTGTTGACAAAGCTCATCTAACCCATTTCCACTGAGATGATAGTGTACAGCCAAAGTAAGGATCGTTCATGCTTGACGATATTAACTTAAACCACCTTTAAGGAGATGGAATGATGAAACGAATTTTATTAGCGGAAGATGAAGAAGTGTTACGAATGCTGGTAGTGGATACACTGGAGGATGAAGATTATATGGTTGACGAAGCGGCAGATGGGATGGAGGCCGTGAAGCTTCTCAAGCACCGGACTTATGACCTGATTATTCTTGATTATATGATGCCAGGGTATACTGGTTTGGAGATCATTGAAAAAATCCAGTCTTCCGAAATAAAAGCACAAGGAAAAATCCTCATGTTATCTGCCAAAAGCCAGCAATTTGAGCAAGAACGAATATTGGAAGCGGGTGCGGACTATTTCATGGCCAAACCATTCAGTCCGTTAAAGCTAATCGAAAAGATAGAGGTCATTCTGCATGAAGCTGAATCCATACATTACTAAAAGTCTGTCAAGGCAGGTCGTGTCATTGATGACGGGATGCATCATCCTATTTATTGTCGGAACAGGCATTTTATTTTACCATTTGCAGTCTTTGCAAGCTGAATATATCCAGCACCGGCAAAGCATCGTCGGAAAACAATTAGTAATAGAAGATATACTCGACCAATATCATACGGTCTTTTTAAATCTGACAGCCAATAATTCACTTGATAAAGATGGGTTAAAAGAACAATCCATCCAAGAGGAAATTTCGATTCGGGAAAATATTGAACAGTTTAAGGCTATTGCTCATTCCAAGGAAGATAGGGTCATGATCGATAAGCTTGACAATTTTACCAGTTATTATTTTAGCGAAGCTCTCCCGTCCTTATTGGATTCCCCCGAAAACAACGGTGGCACACATATCATGGCGCAAGTTTCGGATTTTCGCAGCTTGATAAAATCATACTTAGGCAAGCTGACGGAGAAACGTGATGAAAACGTGAAGGATCTTACAAAAGAACAGTCCATCCTTCAAGGCGTATTTGTCGGATTCGTTCTTATTTTTTTATTCATCTTCCTGTTCATAGTCAGATCGATTATCAAGAATATCGGTAAGCCACTTGCCGATTTCTCAATGGCAGCCAATGAGATTGCTGCTGGTCGGGAGGCTGTCATTTCAGTCAATGAAAATCGCAGGGATGAGCTTGGGGCTTTGTCGATCGCCTTCAAAAAAATGTTATCCAGCGTTCAGGAAAAAGAGCAGGAATTGATGGCACATAATGAAGAGCTGCTGGCACAGCAGGATGAACTGCAGGCCCAGCAAAATGAACTGCAAGTGACACTTGGAATCATAAGTGATAATGAACAGAAGCTTACAAGGAGAAATGAATTGATCAATGGGATATCCTCCACATTGGATAAAAACGAAGTATTGAAAAGCATTGTCTTTAATATGAGCAAGATCATATCGGCTGATCGCGGGATGATTGCTTTAGTTCATGAAGATGCTTCTTCTTCATTTGGAATTTCGGATAATGGCGTGAAGCAATTCCGCAACAACATCCACAGTGGTTTAAATTATCGTTTGCTAAAAGAAAAGAAACCCTTCACGATAAAAAGAGAACAATTGGACGCGGAGAAAGGGTATCACGAAAATACGAATTACAGTTATGATTTATATCTTCCCGTTTTATCCACGTTTCAAGAAGTGGACGCCATCATGGTTTACAGCAGATATGGAACGCCATTTAAGAATCAGGAAGTGGAAGAATGCGAAACGCTGGCCAAGCAAATCGCCACGTCTCTTGACAAGATCAAGCTATACGAGCAAACCGAAGGTAATCGGAAATTAAATCAAGATATTTTGAACACGATAAAGGAAGGCATCCAGCTGATTGATCAAGATGGTAAGGTTGTGCAGGTCAATCAGCCTTTCTGCGATATTTTTAAAACCGGTTCAACCCCTGATCAAATCATTGACTTGCCATGGGAGAAGTGGAGTGCTGAGTTATCTGAACAAATGGAGGGGGATAGATTTTCCCGTTCGTTGGAGGAAGCGATTCAGCATCTTGAAGAAGCCAATCATGAACAACGTAGCTTCACTTTTAAAAAGAAAGAAACGAATCAGGTCATAAAGGTTTATTTCGAAGCTTTGCGCTATCGTGAAGAGGGTTTTGGGACTATCTTGGTTTATCGGGATATAACGAAGGAATATGAAGTGGATCAAATGAAATCCGAATTCGTCAGTACGGTCAGCCATGAATTAAGGACTCCGCTTGCAAGCGTCCTTGGTTTTACCGAGTTGATGCTAAATAAACCATTGAAGCCTGAGAGGCAAACAAAATACCTGCAGACGATCTACAATGAAGCGAAACGGCTGACAGCACTTATCAATGATTTTCTGGATGTTCAAAAAATGGAATCGGGCAAACAGATTTATGAAAAAAAATATGTGGAGGTCCTCCCATTGCTCCAGAAGGTCATTGAACACTTGGAAATAAATACAGAACACCATGATATTCAGCTTCAAGTGGAAACGACTGACGTGATGATTTTGGGAGATCGGATAAAGATCGAACAGGCCTTTACCAATCTTCTAAGCAATTCAATTAAATATTCTCCTGATGGCGGCAGGATATTGGTCCGGGTTTATGGCAGGAATGAAATGCTTTCCATTGATATCGAGGATGAAGGGCTTGGCATTCCCGAAGAATCCCTGCCCCATTTATTTCAAAAGTTTTATCGGGTCGATAATTCAGATCGCCGCAGAATTGGAGGCACTGGACTGGGACTGGCAATCGTTGATGAAATCATCAAATCGCATGGGGGTCAGGTGACGGTGGTCTCACAATACGGAAAAGGGAGCACATTCACCATTTCTTTCCCTAAGGTTACGCAAAAGGAAGCGAGCTTGAATCATGATCGGCAATCGATAAAACTGAGCTATGAAATCATGGTAATCGAAGACGATATTAATTTGGCGGAACTATTGAAATATGAATTGATGGATAGCGGGTTTCATGTGAATTATTTCAATAGTGGGAGAAAAGCCTTCCAAGAACTGAAAAAATCACCGCCTGACGCCATTGTTCTGGATATCCTTCTTGAAGAAGGAGAGATGGATGGGTGGGGCATTTTAAGGGAGTTAAAAGTATCCGCTGGCTTGAAGGAGATTCCCGTTTTCATATCGACCGCACTTGATGAAAGGGAAAAAGGGCTTTCCTTGGGGGCCAAGGATTACTTAGTTAAGCCTTACAAGCCGAGCCAATTATCGAAGGTGATCATGCATACGTTGTTAAGCAATCGTAAAAAAGGGCAAATCTTGATACCGCATTCCTGTAATGAAGGGGACCATGAGTAAAGAAAAAGCAGGAATGGGTATACATAACAACAAAAAGATGATAAATTCAATGATGTTGGAAAAAATAATTAATGAGATATAATTGTAGGTAAAGGTAAGTTACAGGAGGATTCAAATACATGCAAAAAATTCAGGCCGGCATGGCTGTAGAGTTAGAAGTGGAACGTAAGGCGGATTTCGGTTGGTTTTTAACGGATGGTTCAGAAGATGTCTTGCTTCATCATAATGAAACGAACGAAGGAACGGAGCTTGAGATTGGTGATGCGGTGACGGTATTCATCTATCATGATAAACAAGCTAGGCTTACGGCGACTATGAAAATCCCCGACATTCAAATCGATCGATATGGATGGGCGGAAGTTGTCAATGTGAAAAGGAAGCTTGGGGTGTTTGTGAACATCGGACTCTCCAAAGATATACTTGTATCTCTTGATGATCTTCCGAATATTGACCGCTTGTGGCCAGAGGTAGGCGATCGACTTTATGTATCCTTGAAGACCGATCGCAATGACCGGTTATTCGGTAAGCTTGCAACCGAAGATATAATTCAGGAGATTGCCGTAAAGGCTCCTTTAAAAGGAGTTCGTAATACAACCGTGAGCGGGAATGTCTACCGGCTGCTCATGGTCGGATCATTCTTTGTATCACAAGAAGGCTATCGCTGTTTCATTCATGAAAGTGAACGCAAAGAAGAGCCTCGCCTTGGGGAATTAGTGGAGGGCCGCGTCATAGATAGTAAGGAAGATGGTACGCTGAACGTCTCTCTAATCCCGTTTAAACAAGATTTGATGGGCGAAGATGCCGATGTCATTTTCAAGTATTTAATGAATCGTGGCGGAGCGATGCCTTATGGAGACAAAACGCCTCCGGATGATATTCAATTTCACTTCGGTTTAAGCAAGGGAGCGTTCAAACGTGCTCTTGGCAAACTGATGAAGGAAGACAAGATTTATCAGGAAGATGGCTGGACTTATTCTTCAGATCGTAAATGATAATAAGCGCAGAATTCAAATGGACCCCCATTGTCAGACAAAAGTCTTAGATGGGGGTCCATTTTTATATGATGTTCAAAAAAACTTCTTTTTACCTTGTTCATCTTTTAAAATCTCCACTGCCTCTCTGAATCTCATACTATGGACAATTTCCCTTTCGCGTAAAAACCTTAGGGAATCATTGATATCCGGGTCATCTGAGATGTCAATTAACCACTGATACGTTGCTCGCGCCTTCTCTTCAGCGGCAATATCTTCATAAAGATCGGCAATCGGATCCCCTTTCGCTTGGATATACGTGGCTGTCCATGGGTTTCCTGCGGCATCATGATAAAACAGTGCACTATCATGATTGACATAATGATCTCCAAGTCCTGCTTCAGCCATCTGTTGTGGCTTGGCGTCCTTCGTGAGCTTATATATCATCGTAGCGATCATTTCCAGATGAGCGAATTCTTCCGTTCCGATATCGGTTAACAACCCAATCACTTTGTCAGGAATCGTGTAGCGCTGATTTAAGTAACGAAGGGCAGCTGCCAATTCTCCATCGGCCCCTCCGTATTGTTCAATTAAATATTTTGCCAATCTAGGATTGCAGTCCCTGACTTTAACCGGGTATTGCAGCTTCTTTTCATAAACCCACATCGATATCTCTCCTTATACTTGCCAAGGCCAGGGGCCTTGACCCCATTCCCATTTATTTTCATCGCCGGAACTGTTTCCAAATCCCAATAAGGGACCGTATTTAGGTTCAAAAACAGCTTTCAATTGCCTGGAGTATTCATGGAATTGATTGAATTGCTGCAGGGCCTGCTGGTCATTAGGATGCGTATCCAAATAATGAGTCAGCTCGACAAGCACAAAATCCGCAGCTTGTATTTGTTCTAGCAAATGATAATATTCATCATCCAGTTTATTCATTTACGACTTCCTTTCCCGATATGGATTATCATAATAATCATAAAAAAACTTCCATAACGTCCCGTATTTCAGTGCTTCCTCTGGTGTGAATTGCTCCAGGTTCGGAGGTTGAAAATTGATATATAAATGGGGGGGCGTTCTGTAGTATTTCCTCCCGATGGGGGGACAAGGATCATCCTTACTATGAAAAGGTTTATATGATTTGACTAATGTAAAGGATTTATCGCGCGTCACGAATATGCCTCCTTTGTAAAAATATGGCCTTTAATTTTTATGCCTCGGCCGTGCCTAATATGCCTTTATTTCTTTGGAAAGAGGACGGTCTGGAAAAAGATGTTTTTTCAGAATATTATAAATCCTTGTTATAGTACCGTTATCTTCCTGTGATGTTTGTCATCTATTCTTTATCTGTTTGTTCTTTGTATAGAAAAAAACTATGTTAAGATTTAACTCGTAGCTTATAAAGTAGCTCACAAGGAGGTAACAACATATGAAAAAATCAATCTTATCGTTAGCGGCAGCGGCTGCAATATCCGGTGCATTCACCATCCCGGTACAAGCAGAAGATGTCAAAGTGAAAGATGGAGACACATTATGGGGGATATCTCAAACATATAAAGTATCAATAGAAGATATTAAGTCTTGGAATGATTTGTCTTCAGACTCGATTTATGTAGGAGAAACCATACATATCTCTCAAGAACAGCACCATAAAGTCAAGTCAGGGGAGACATTATCGGAAATAGCACACAAATATGATGTATCGGTACATGATATTAAATCTTGGAACGACCTAAATTCCGATACGATTCTTCCGGATCAGGATTTAGTCATCAAGCCAGCAGGCAACAAAGTGGAAGCGGCGAGCGCAGGTCCTGAGCAAACATCAGAGCAGGCTGCACCGGCGGAACAAGAGAAGCCGGCAGAACAAGCTAAACCAGCAGAACAAGAGAAGCCAGCTGAACAACCAGAAAAGGCAGATTCAAACCAGGAATCCGACGATCAAGCGGGTGTGGAAAAAGAATTGACTGTCAGAGCAACGGCGTACACGGCTGATTGTCAAGGCTGCAGCGGCACTACAGCAACAGGGGTTGATTTGAAAGCCAATCCGAATGCAAAAGTGATTTCCGTAGACCCATCAGTCATTCCGCTAGGTTCAAAAGTTTATGTGGAGGGGTATGGATACGCGACAGCTGCCGATACTGGAAGTGCCATCAAGGGAAATAGAGTGGACCTTTTTGTTC
Organism: Bacillus sp. mrc49; assembly: GCF_002803435.1. Lineage (NCBI taxonomy): Bacteria > Bacillati > Bacillota > Bacilli > Caryophanales > Bacillaceae > Bacillus > Bacillus sp. mrc49. The sequence continues at coordinate 28,011 of NZ_PHNG01000690.1, forward strand.
CTAATGAACAAGACGCCAATAATTGGGGCGTTAAAAATGTTAAAGTTCAAATCCTGAATTAACTAACCATGCAAAACATGTTCATATATTGAAAAGAGTAGACACGGAGAATTAATGTGTCTACTCTTTTTGTGCTTTTGGTTGATCGGAAAAGCAGGTACAATGAAAGTAATGAACCCTTATCGGACCTTACAAGGTAAATAGGAGGAGTAGTGAATTGATGGAGAAGGCACGTGAATATTTACAGCAGTATTATGGTTATGAATCATTTAGAAAAGGACAGGAACAGATTATCGAACAGGTGTTAAAAGGAATGAATACAGCCGGAATCATGCCTACGGGCGGGGGTAAATCCATATGTTATCAAATTCCGGCACTTCTGTTGCCTGGTGTTACACTCGTGATATCCCCGCTTATTTCCTTGATGAAGGATCAAGTAGACGCCCTCGAACAAAATGGGATTGATGCCACATTTCTGAATAGCTCCATTTCAGGTTTGGAATCTTCAAAGAGAATGAACGATATTAAGCAAGGACGGTACAAGCTGGTATACGTTGCTCCTGAAAGACTGGAAAACCCTGCATTTCAACAGGAGTTGTTTAGTGTGGAAATTTCATTGGTAGCCATTGACGAGGCTCACTGTATCTCTCAATGGGGCCATGACTTCCGGCCAAGCTATTTAAAAATCAAAACTTTGCTGAAGAATATGCCAGCAGAGCCGACTGTCCTGGCCTTGACGGCGACAGCGACCCCGCACGTTATTGATGATATATGTCAGTCGCTTGGTATATCCAAGGAGCATGCCATTTCAACGGGATTCTCCAGGGATAACTTATTTTTTTCCGTTGTGAAGGAAGAAAATCGCGGCCGGTTTTTAATGCGCTATGTTGAAAAAAACAAAAATGAATCGGGCATCATCTATGCGGCAACAAGGAAAGAAGTGGATTCATTGCATGCAAAGCTTAATAAAGCTGGTTTCAAAACAGGACGCTATCATGCTGGGATGAATGAGCAGGATCGTTCAAAACAGCAAGATGAATTCATTCGTGATGAAGTTTCCTTGATGGTTGCGACTTCGGCCTTTGGCATGGGTATCGATAAATCGAATGTTAGATACGTCATTCATTATCAAACCCCAAAGAATATGGAAAGTTATTATCAGGAAGCGGGCCGTGCAGGTCGTGATGGTTTGGAAAGTGAATGCATCCTGTTGTATTCCCCGCAAGATATGCAAATTCAGCGATTCTTGATCGATCAATCAAACCCCTCGCAGGAGTGGCAATCTCAGGAGCTGAAAAAGTTAAATAAAATGAAGGACTATTGCTTTACCGAAGGGTGTTTGCAGGCATTCATTCTTCGTTATTTTGGGGAAGAAACTCCCGAGGATTGCGGTCATTGCGAGAACTGTACGGATAAACGCGATTCCGTGGACGTAACGACACAGGCACAGATGGTGCTTTCGTGCATGTTGCGCATGGGTGAGCGATTTGGCAAGACAATGATTTCCCAGGTGCTGACAGGTTCACGGAATAAGAAAGTGGAGGAGTTTGGCTTTCAGAAGCTTTCGACTTATGGAATCATCAATAATCAAACAGCAAAGGATGTTGGCGATTTCATTGACTTCCTGACAGCTAAGCAGTATATCGAAATGACGGGCGGGCAATTCCCTGTACTGAAAGTAACCAATTCCGGCAGGGAGGTCCTTTTGGGACAAAAAAAAGTCCTTCGAAAAGAAATGAAGCATGTTAGCAGCATCAGTGTGGATCATGGGTTGTTTGAAGAATTACGGCAACTAAGAAAAGAAATGGCTGCAAATGAAAATGTCCCGCCATTCATTATTTTTTCCGATGCTTCCTTAAAGGATATGGCTGCAAAACTGCCTGGAACGGAACAGGCATTCCTTGACGTCAAAGGGGTGGGCACCCAGAAGTTCGAGCGATTCGGAGCAGCGTTCCTCGAAAGGATTTCCCAATATGTACAGGCACATCCTGAAGTTGAAACCAATACAATGGTTACTAAGGAAACAAGTAAGCGAAGCACTACGCCTTCACATCTGGAAAGCTACCGCTTATACCAAGAGGGTAAATCGATGAAAGAAATTGGAGCCTTAAGAGGGCTGTCCACGATTTCTATCGAAAATCATTTATTAAAGTGTGCCCAAGAACACATGGATATCAAATGGGAAGATATTTTCTCGGATGAAGAGTACGGTCTCGTATTGGAAACGGCATTACAATTGAATTCTGAAAAACTAAAACCATTGAAAGAAGCCCTGCCTGAACATATTTCATATTTTATGATAAAAGCGATTATGGTGAAAGCAGGGATGGAAAAAAGATAGGCGGATAGTTTTTTGGATAATTTTTTCCATGAATAAATAAGATTTTGGTTTAATGCGTATACTAGGGTTGATGTAAAGGTAAGGTTAGTGCCTTTGGTCAGAGTCTTTATATAAAAAAGAGGAGGTTGCTCATGTATTTTGGCAAAAAGAATTCAGAGGAACCAGAAATCATTATGGAAGATACGATAGTATATGCATGCGGATCAGCAGATTGCAATGGTTGGATGAGAAAGGATTTTGCCTCGGAAAACTATGATTGCCCAATGTGCGGCAGTCAATTGATCGAAGAGGTCAGGGAACTGCCGAAAATCGAAAATGAATATAATGCATTCAAATAAAAGAGGTGAGACATTGCCTCTTTATTTTTTTGCGTTCAAGTAGGAAGGAGCTTGATTCTAATTTAACACTTTACATTTATATATAAGTGTGATAACATGAAGTTTCAGTGCTGTTAACGATAAGCACTGGAGGGTAATTTAAAGTAACATTTTTATTAATCAAATAATTTTTCATCATAGGTATGATGAAGTAGAATCAAGTTAAACACATCTAGATAAAAGAAATACAAGTAGTCACCAAGTATTTTCCTCGATCCATTTCTGTTCTTCATTAACTTACTTCTATGTACCATTTATCTTTTGGAATATACTTTTCCCAATTGGAATTACGGACGGTTTTAATTAATAAACATGTACTTACAAGCTTTTACCTGATTCTCGCAGGCACGGTCTAGGAACCGTATGGATGGGAGAGAGGCAGGGCTTTCATTGTTTTAGGTTTTGGCACTAAAATTACTCTCATGCCCGGTTCATTTTGAAGCAATTCATGCGAACGGGCAGGAAGAACCATATGGAATGGATTCTTACACAGCACAGTCCCGCATACCTCGAGGGTAATCGGGACTGTGCTTCAGATTTATCTGGCTTTTGAAAGTATTATTTACAGAATCATCTCTTCTTTACTATCTTTACTCAATTATTAACAGCTTTATATGTTATAATGGATAATGAGATATTAAAAATTCATGGTCCTACTTTCAACTTCTTGAAACTTGCGAGGTTGAGTGTGGAGAATAAGCATGAGTAACACTCACAATTATTTAGATTATTCGCCATCTATTCTTCTTTTATCTTTATGGCTTGGAAGCTTTTATGCAGGACGGAGTCAATTTAAATTCTAAGGAGTGAGATATATGTATAGAAGAAATAATACGGAAGAAATCATTCCTGAAGAAACAAAGGTATGGGAATGTACATCAGAAGATTGCAAAGGTTGGATCCGCGATAACTTTACAAGTAATGATGAACATGTTTGCCCGCTATGCAGCAGTGAGATGAAACCCGGAACCAGAATGCTTCAAGCGATCAACAATCCCAGAAATTATTAAAAGATAAAAAAAGCTGAAGGGAATTCCCTTCAGCTTTTTTTATCTTTTTGCCTAGAATCCTGGAAAAAAGCAGGAAGGGTAATTGAAAAGTTCAATGAATATCCTTTTTCTTGAACCTGCCCCCGCGAACTTCCGCGATGTCACCCACAGCAAGGAAGGCAGACGGGTCGAAACTTTTCACGATATCCTTAAGCTTTGCTTCCTCAAGCCTGTTGATTACACAAAAGATAACTTTTTTATCATCCCCGGAATAAGCGCCTTCACCAGCCAAAAAGGTTACGCCCCTTCCAAGGCGGTGCATGATTGCGTCTCCAATATCACCGAACTCATCACTGATGATCCATACGAATTTGGATTCATCCAAACCAGCGATAACGATATCCATCGTTTTGTAGGCTACGAAATACGCAATGATTGAGTACATGGCACGATCCCAAGAGAAAACGAAACCGGCACTCCCAAGGATGAATAAATTAAAGAACATGACAATCTCTCCAACGGAAAAAGGGAGCTTTTTGCTGGCGAGGATGGCCAGTATTTCCGTACCATCCAATGAGCCCCCATATCGAATGACCATTCCTACACCAATGCCAAGAATCATTCCGCCAAAAGCGGATGCTAAGAGGATATCTTGTGTGAATGCTGGTACGTGATGAAGCAATGTGGTAGTTATGGAAAGGACTAAAATTCCATACAGGGTAGATAATGCGAAGGTTTTTCCAATTTGTTTATACCCGATAAAAAAGAAAGGGAGATTCAAGATGAAAAGGAAGATACCGAGCTTCCAACCAGTTATGTAGGATAACATGATCGAAATCCCTGTTATTCCACCATCGATAACATTATTCGGTACCAAAAAAATCTCGAGGCCGACAGCCATCAAAACTGCGCCGATTGTAATCAAAAGACCTCTCTGTAAAATTTGTCTTAGCGTCAATTTTTTATGCTGGGTCTTTTTTTGCATAATTTCCGCTGTGCTTGCTCCTGCTAGGTCTGACATAATCATGCCTCTCACTCCTTCTCTCTATACGTCTCAATTTAATTATAAACATATAGGGATCATTAAATAAAGAAATTAACATTCATATTTAATATATTTTCTGTATAATTATTTTGGTCATGAAATATACACCGCATCGACAAAGCTTGATTGGACGGTCGTTGGGCTTTGTCCTTTTTCTATTTTACTCTATACAAAAGAATAGTATTTCTATTTTTTTTGATTTTATGAAAGAAAGTCTCAACTTCAGCTGGAACGGGTCTGACAAAAGAGACGTGGGTGAAAGGAAATAAAAACCTTTGAGTCACTGTAATTTTCCATTACAATATAGGAGAACGAGGTGATCATTGCAATAATGGAACATTCAATCGTAGCATTAAATCCCATCCTGTTTATGATAGCGGCACTTTTAATCATAATGGCCTGTTATACGGCATTGGATTTATTGACAACATTCCTGTCGGTCGAGAAGTATAAGCGCCTTTTATTTATAGGAAGCAGTTGTTCGATGGGGGTGGCCCTATGGACACTTAATTTGGTGATCATATTTACACTCGATAATTCTGGAGTTGCATCATACAACTTTTCTACAATATTATTTTCATTACTATTGGCGATTTCGCTCTCTGCGGTAGGGCTACTGGCCATTTCGTATAAAACAGAATTGCTGCAAATCATTTTTTGCAGTTTTATGCTTACGTTGGCATTATTGTCTAATTATATGATGAGCATTTTAACCATCAATCACTCCGTGCAATATAACCCGTATCTGCTTGTCAGTACGCTGCTCATCATTTTTAGCATTTTTGCAACAGCGCTCGCAATCTTCTTTTACTTTAAAAGGGTCAGTCAATCATCATTAAAGCCGCTCAGCACATTGATGATGGGCGGGGCAATCATTGAAGGGTATTATCTTTTGTTGCGGGTGATACCGATACCGGTCGACGGTAAGGACGGACGGGGGGATTTTGTACAACTTACTCCATTCATGCTATACCTAGTCTGCGTAGTTTCTTTGTTCATCCTTGCCAGCCTGATTGGTTCAAGTACGATCGTTGGTAGGCGTTTGGCAAAAAGTGATAATACGGTGAATGATATCAGGCATGCGTTAGATCAATCGGCAATCGTCGCTATCACGGATGCAAAAGGGACCATCACTTATGTGAACGAAAAGTTCATGGAAATATCGCAATATGAAGAGCAGGAACTAATCGGCACAAACCATTCCATCATCAACTCTGGCTACCATTCAAGAGAGTTTTTCACAGATCTATGGGTCACGATTGGCCAGGGGCAGACATGGAATGGTGAAATCTGCAATCGAACCAAAACCGGCGATACGTATTGGGTGGATACAACCATCGTTCCGTTTATGAAAAAGGGTAAACCTTATCAATATATTTCAATCTGTTCAAATATCTCGCGCCGGAAAAAGGCGGAATATGACTTGATGGGATCCATACAGGAACTAGAGGATATGCATTACGCCATCGATCAGTCCTCGATCGTTGCTATCACGGATGCAAAAGGTGTCATTATCGATGTGAATGAAAAGTTCTCAGAGATTTCCGGATATGACAGAAATGAATTGATCGGCCAGACTCATAGGTTGGTCAATTCGGGGCTTCACTCCAAGGAGTTCTTCGAGGAGATGTGGCGAACCATCCATGATCGGAAGGTTTGGAAGGGGGAAATCAGGAACAAGGCAAAGGATGGGAGCTTCTATTGGGTGGATACAACCATCGTTCCGTTTTTCGGAGTGAATGGAAAGCCTTTTCAGTTTTTATCCATCCGGTATGATATAACAGAGCGTAAACAAACGGAAGAGATGCTTCATCGGCAGGATAAATTGGCGGCAGTTGGGCAGCTTGCTGCTGGCGTTGCACATGAAATCAGGAATCCATTGACTTCCATGAAAGGGTATACGGAATACCTGCAATTAGACGAAACGGACGAAACCAGGTTGGAATATCTCGAGATCATCCTAGATGAAATCCATCGGGTCAATGAGATCGTGGAAGAATTCTTGCAATTGGCCAAGCCCCAGTCCTTGAATTTGGAAACGAAGAATATCGTGAAAATCATTGAAAATGTTCTATCACTGACGGAGTTTGATGCAAGAAAGAAGCACGTATCGCTTAAACTCGTTTGCATCCATGAAGAAATACTCGTTAATTGTGATGAGAATCGGATAAAACAAGTGTTTCTCAATTTCATTAATAATGGGATGGAAGCGATGCCAGGTGGCGGAGCCATTAAAGTCATGGCTGAACGTAAAGAGGAAAACGTGCAAATATCGATAATCGATACAGGAATGGGAATGCCGCCTGAGCAGCTAAGGAAACTGGGGGAACCGTTTTTCACCACAAAAAAATCGGGAAATGGCTTAGGCTTGATGATCAGCTTCAAAATCATTGAAAACCATTTGGGAAAAGTCTTTGTTGAAAGCGAGGTCAATAAAGGTACGGTCTTTAAAATCGTGCTTCCGATTAAACCTGTAAAGAACGCTTGGCCCCGTAAATGATGAACGAATCATGCGCCCTTAGGCCGGAATATGTGCCCGCAAGGCCGGAAAATGTCGGGTGTCGGCCGGATTATGCGCCCGTTAGGCCGAAATATGTCTGGTACCGGCCGGATTATGTGCCCGTTAGGCCGAAATATGTCTGGTGCCGGCCGGATTATGTGCCCGTTAGGCCGGAATATGTCGGGTGCCGGCGGGATTATGTGCCCGCAAGGCCGGAAAATGTCTGGTGGCGGCCGGATTATGTGCCCCTTAGGCCGGAAAATGTCTGGTGGCGGCCGGATTATGCGCCCATTAGGCCGGAAAATGTCGGGTGTCGGCCGGATTATGCGCCCGTTAGGCCGAAATATGTCTGGTACCGGCCGGAATATGCGCCCGCAAGGCCGAAATATGTCTGGTGCCGGCCGGAATATGTGCCCGCAAGGCCGGAAAATGTCTGGTGGCGGCCGGATTATGCGCCCGCAAGGGCGGAATATGTCGGGAGCCGGCCGGAATATGCGCCCGCAAGGCCGGAATATGTCGGGAGCCGGCCGGATCATGCGCCCGCAAGGCCGGAAAATGTCTGGTGGCGGCCGGATCATGCCTAGGGACGTTGAGGCGTTTTTCATGAATATGAATATCAGTAAAATTGGAGAAGGCAACGGTTGTTGCGGGAGAAGATGACTGCATGGGGGAAACTGGATTTGGAAAAGCAAATACGAGCTAATATTGTAAGTTTGAAGGTGTTTTACCTCTTTTCTTTTTTTGCTGTTGGAAGTTTAACGCCGCTGTTAAGTGTTTATTTAGCCAACGAAGCCGGCTTGTCCGGTCTTGAAATAGGATCGATCATGTCTGTAGGACCGATCGTGATGATCATTTTTCAGCCCATTTGGGGAATTGTCTGTGATTGGAGCGGAAAACCTGCAAAAATACTGGCATTGACCTCATTACTTGCTGGTGTATTCGGGTTAGGGTACTTGCTGTTCGAGCCCTATTTACTTTTAGTCGCCGTTGCGATTTTGTTGGCTGTCTTTCAAAGTGCCATCATTCCCGTCTCGGATAGCATCACGCTTCAATACACGACTAGAATCAAATCGAACTATGGGAAAATCCGTTTATTCGGTTCACTCGGTTTTGGTGTGGCCGTTTTTATGATGGGAAAGCTATCTGAATCGATCATTGGTCCAGCGGTTATATTTTACGCCTTTTTCTTTGGTCTATTGGTTGCGGCCTTTCTAGCACTCCGGTTGCCGGAAGAGCCGCCAAAAGGAAAGGTGAAGGTTTTCAGCGGGATGAAGGAATTGTTTAAAATGAAACGATTCCTAATATTCCTTGCGATAACATTCCTGCTCTTTGGTCCAAATTTGGCAAATAACGTATATTATGGTTTATTTGTTGAGGCGAGAGGCGGGACATATACTGGAATCGGAATTGCCTTCCTCCTGGCTGTATTGTCGGAAATCCCGTTCATGAGAATGGCGGGCAGTTGGATTCATAGAATAGGTTTGCTGCCCATTACCTTATTGGCTGGAGCAGCCTCGTTGATTCGCTGGGGACTGTATTTTAGCGAACCGAGTTTAGCTACGGTATACGTGACTTCAGTCATCCAAGGGTTTTCATTGGGCCTATTCATTCCTGCAGCCTTACAGTATATCCGCAAAGTTGTCCCAGCCCATATAACCGTTACAGCCATTACGCTTTATTCGGCAATCGGCAATGGATTGGGAAATTGGTTCAGCACCTTTACTGGCGGAATCATCCTGGATCATTCAGGTATATATGCGGTGTATTTCTTCTACGGGGTACTTACCCTGATTGGCATGCTGCTTACAATCTGGCTTATGAGATTGGATAATGAACAAAAAGTGCCAAGGAGAACGGCCGGCAGATTAGAAATGTAATGGTATTCCGTTTTTGAATACCGCTGCAGACGACCTAGGGAGTACTGGGGAATGTCTGCAGTTTTTTTTGTTTTAAAAGGATAGTTGTACCGTTCCAATTTCCTGCAGGCCAATCAGCTTTCTAGAGGCGGTTCGTGAGCCATCTGCACCTGCTCGAGACTCCGAGCGATTAAGGGATATCTTGATTTTTTAATTTCGGGAGCAATCAGTTTTTTGTTTTTGGAAATAATATGATTTAATGGAAAGTAGAGAATGAATGGAAGGATGAGTATTCTTGAGCAAAACCAAAGTGTTGGTTACTACGATAGTTTCAGCGGTTGTCGGACTGTTTTTTTTATTTTGTCTCGGATGGACGATTTTTGATCATTATGGAAAGAAAACTTCTGATTTGGGAGCAAATGAAGCGGTCCCCAACAAAAAGGATCTGCCTAATGACTTTACGGTCGTGGCATTGGGTGATTCGCTCACACGAGGTACAGGTGATGAGTCAGGAAAAGGATACGTCGGACTTGTTTTAGAAGATTTGGAGAGTGAATATAAGCATAAACCCATCATTCACAACCTCGGCATCAATGGACAAGTTTCAGAAGAATTAGTGCAGCAAGTCAAGCAAACGGAAGTGAGGCGCCAAATCAAGGCGGCCGATGTTATTTTACTGACAATTGGCGGCAATGACTTATTTCAGAAAGGTCAGACGCTGTTGGATTATGATAGTCAGGTCATCTCAGAATCGCAACAGAAATATATGGAAAACTTAAATGACATTTTTAAGAATATCAATCAAGTCAATGATAAAGCTACCATTTTTTTGCTTGGTTTATATAATCCGTTTATAGAATTGGATGATGACCTGGATACGAACCGAATTGTTAGGGATTGGAATAATGATACGGCAGAAGTCGTGGCCGACTATAAAAATGCCATTTTCGTGCCGACTTTTGACCTTTTCCAATTGTCTGTTAATGATTATTTATATACGGATAATTTTCACCCTAATAAGAAGGGGTACCGTTTAATAGCAGATAGGGTTGCTCCTTTAATAAAGTGGGAGGATGAGGAACGATGAAACAGGTGACATTGTCTGTCAAAGGCTTGAAAAAAAAGATTGGCGATAGGGAAATTATTAAAGGAATCGATTTTGACCTGAATGAAGGCGAGGTTTTTGGCTTTTTAGGGCCGAATGGGGCCGGTAAAACGACGACCATACGCATGCTGGTTGGACTCATTAAGCCAACTGCGGGATCCATCAGAATTTGCGGGCATGATGTACGCAAGGATTTCACGAAGGCGATGCAATACATGGGCTGTATCGTTGAAAATCCAGAACTTTACCCATTTTTGAGTGGTTGGGATAATTTGCTTCACTTTGCCAGAATGCTGCCTGAAGTGGGTAAGCAAAGAATAGGCGAGGTTGTAGAACTGGTCGGCCTGCAAGCGAGAATTCATGATAAAGTGAAGACCTATTCGCTAGGAATGAGGCAGCGGTTGGGAATTGCACAGGCCATGCTGAATAGTCCGAAGCTGTTGATTTTGGATGAACCGACCAATGGCCTTGATCCTGCTGGGATCCGGGAAATGCGTCAGTTCATCAGGAAATTGGCAGAAGAAGAAGGGATGAGTGTTCTCGTATCATCACATTTATTAGGTGAAATCCAGCAGCTTTGTGACCGGGTTGCCATCATAAAAAATGGACAAATAATTCAGACGGATACTGTGGTAAGGCTATTAGCTACACAAGAGAGAATTTTGTGGAGAGTTGAGCCAGTCCAAAAAGGACTGGAAATCCTAAGTGGGTTCACGGAAGTGAGCATGGACCAAAAATACATCATTACCGCTTACGATGAACTTGAAACACCTGAATGGAATGCGGCACTTATCCGGGCAGGAGTGAAGGTGCATGAAATGAACCGGAAGCTCCCGGGCCTTGAGGAATTATTTTTACAAGTAACCGGCGGCGGGGGTGCTGGTATTGAATAACTTGATCCAGAATGAAATGATGAAGTTGTTGGCAAAAAAACGATTGGTCATAATTGGGATCATCGTCGGGATATTGGTGCTGATGTTTACGTACGCACAATATAAGCAAGCGGAAGAGCAGAAGGAGAAGTTAGGTACTACCGATTGGCGAGCTGCCCTTCAGCAGCAGATCATCGATACACAAAATCGTTTAAGCTCAAATAGGATGCTCGATGAGTGGCGTGAACAGCTCGAAGTGGGACTGAAGCAGCAGCAGTATTACCTTGATCACGATATAAACCCCTCAGAACCAGGGGCTGCCACTTTTACCCGCATGTTTTTGGAAAATGCCATCGATTTGTTCATTCCATTGCTCATCATGATTGTAGCAAGCGATTTAGTTTCCTCGGAAAATAGTCAAGGGACGATTAAACTTCTGCTGACACGGCCAGTGAAGCGGTGGAAAATCTTAATGAGCAAATATGTAACCTTATTATTGTCGGTATCGATTATCGTGGCGATGACAGCATTATTGTCCTATTTATTATCTGGTCTTGTTTTTGGCTATCAAGGCTGGGCGGCCCCGGTCATTACCGGATTCGAATTGAACGGCGCAGATGTGGATGTCAGCCAAGTAAGGCTAGTGGAACAATGGAAATTCCTTTTGATGGATTTGGGACTTGTATGGTTGGTTGCGGTCGTGATAGGAACGCTTTCGTTCATGCTATCGGTCCTCGTGCGCAGTACACCGGCAGGAATGGGTATCATGCTAGCAGCCTTGATTTCAGGAGCTATCCTGAACAATATGGTTTCTTCATGGGAATCAGCAAAATATTTCTTCATGGTGAATTTGAAGTTGACCACCTACATTAGCGGTTCGGCGCCGCCAATCGAGGGGATGACCCTTTTATCCTCCGTCATAACGCTTCTCGTCTGGTGGCTGCTTGCTTTACTCGTCTCGTTTGCCGCCTTTACCCGGAAGGATGTTTATTAATGAAAACCAGCCTATAAAAAATTATAGGCTGGTTTTTATTTTCATGTAAAGGGTAATCTAACGACAATATGTCCAAATCAGGAGGTTTAAACATGGATGATCACCATTTGAATGAAAAAATTTTGCCAATGACATCAATGAGCAATGGGGATGTCAGGAAAGTTAGGGAGGGTATTTATTGTCTAACGGTTCAAATCGTCAATGTCATTTTTTTAGGACTTCCGAAAAGGGATGAATGGGTATTGGTCGATGCCGGAATGCCACGTTCAGCTGAGGTAATAAAGAAGACCGCAGAAGCCATATACGGACCAAACCATCCACCGGCAGCCATCATATTGACTCATGGCCATTTCGACCATGTTAGTGCATTGATCGAACTGATGGAACATTGGGAGGTGCCTGTCTATGCCCACCTAAAAGAAATGCCTTATTTGACGGGACAAGAAAGTTACCCAGAGCCTGACCCATCTGTAGAAGGGGGAATGGTTGCCAAGATTTCTTGGATGTTTCCTAATGAAGGAATCAATCTGGACGAAAAAGTTCAACCCCTTCCAGACGACCAGTCTATCCCATTTCTTGACGGATGGAAATGGATTCATACCCCGGGTCACACCCAAGGTCATATTTCACTTTTTCGGGAAAGTGATCGGAGTCTGATTGCGGGGGATGCTTTTGTGAATGTAAGGCAAGATTCTTTATATAAGGTTTTCACCCAGGAAAGGGAAATATCAGGCCCGCCGCGGTATTTGACAACCGATTGGGAGTCGGCTAAGCAATCGGTGAGCGTGCTGGCAGCATTGAAGCCCAAGGCGGCTGTAACGGGGCACGGATATCCTGTCGATGGGGAAGAATTGGATAGTGGGCTATCGAAGCTAGCAAGGGAATTCGACTCGTTGGCGAAGCCCGATCATGGGAAGTATGTGGAATGAACCTTGTATCAAGCTGAATAATATCTTTCCTATAGTCAACAATAATCAAGAAACGCTTGAATAATGGAGGGATTTCCATGACTACTTTAAGGGATATTATGTCTACGGATGTGGACTTTTGTACAGTGGAAGATAATATTTATGAGGCAGCCGTAAAAATGAAGGACCATGATGTTGGTATCATTCCTGTCTTGGATAGTGGCCAGTTGGTTGGCGTCATCACCGATAGGGATATCGTGCTTCGCTGTGTTGCCGGAAAAAAACCGAATTCGACCAGAATAACCGACGTGATTTCCACTCATCTTATAACGGGCACTCCCGATATGTCAGTGGACGAAGCGGAAGAGTTAATGGGTAATGAACAAATCAGGAGACTTCCTATTGTCGAAAATGGCAAGCTGCTCGGTATCGTTGCTTAAGGGGATCTAGCCATACACAAACAAACAAGTTCGGAGGCTGGCATTGCCTTAAGCTCAATTTCCGAGGATAGAGATCAAATACAGCACTAAAAACAAAAAGGGCCTGTTTAGCAAAGGTGCCAAGGCGAATTGATCTATGCTTCGATTCATTTAGCTGATTATGGATTTAATTCTTTCCACTTTTAAATAAGGAAAAGGACGAAATTCCATGCCTATTGGCAGAGAATAAGGGCATTTCCACTGGTTTACATTTCCCCATTTATTCAAGGTGATAAAAAAAGTATCCGAGTGTGAAGCAGTCGATCTAGTACCGCTATGGCCAGTACAAAATCATCAAATTCTCTCCCATCTTAGAGTGGTTAGACGGTAGGAGTATGGTGTGGGTTTTGGATAAAGGTATAAAAAGGGACAACTAGGATGTCTCTTTTTTTCTTTTGTTTAGGCTCATTCGTATAGGTTGTTGTTTTTAAAACGAAACTATTTCGGGTTGATTGGAGCAAAAGTACGAGATTTTTTCGGGAGCAGCGTGACAGGTGAGGGTGCCCCTCTGGCGTTCACGTCGAAGGGGCTCCACCGCACGTCCTCTTCGTCATGGAGTTGGTATAGTGCTGATATGAAGGCGCAAGAAGATGAATCTCATCATAAGAGTCTTTCCTCATATAATACAGTAGGGGAAAATACAGCAAAACAAGGAAAATAAGAGCATGTTTTGGCCCGCAGCAACAATACATGCTCTTATCTTGGAGTTTATATGGAGAAACGCAAAAATAAATTAAAAAATCGTATCTATCAGAATACGGATTGATAAATATGTTCCTTCTCCAAGATGGAAAGTGCCATCTCAGCAACATTGCTTCCACCTGAATCCTTTTCACCTTGAATGTGAAAGGCGAAGAAAAAGGTATTATCTGAAGTTTCTACATATCCTACAAACCAGCCACTTATATTTTCCCCGTTTACAGCTGTCGTCCCCGTTTTTCCGGATAACAGATTGCCATTTGATTCTTCTAAAAGCAAGGAGTCTTTCACAGTTTGAATATTAGATGGTTCAAAAGAAAATTCATTGTCATAGAATTTTTTCAACATATCCACCTGTTCGACAGGAGAAATTTTTAGTGAACCGTCTAGCCAATAATTAGACAAGTCGCCCGATAAATCGCGATTTCCATAATGTATCTGTTCAAAGTAATTTTGTAATTTCCTTTTTCCTATCTGGTGATCGAGTTTTTGAAAATACCATGAGGATGAGCTTTCCATCGCTGAGAATAAATCTTGATCTTTATTCCATTCCTCATATGGATATAAGGTTCCATCCCAAGTCATTTGGGAATTGTCCCTTGAAATGATCCCAGAATCAAGAGCGAACAATGCACTGAATATCTTGTAAGTGGAAGTAGGGTGAAACCTGGTAGTGCTTTCTTCCTTGTTGTATATAGTATACTGCTTCATTTTGGTATCGTATATTACAGCACTTGCCGTAAGTTTATCGAAAAAGCTGCTGTAATCCTTATACACTACATTAGTATAAGAAAGAGGATGTGTTTCTTTTTCTTTGCTCAGGGCCAATACAGATATAGAAGGAATACTAATCAAAATGATTGCTAAAAAGAAGATGAATACTAGAGCACTTTTCATCTTTAGCATATTTGATTCAACCCGAAAATCACTGATCTTAACAATACGCCTTTTTACCTGTTTGTAAGACCTGCTAATTTCCGAAGCCACTAACAAAGATGATGTACGTTTAGAAAGAGATGCGAATTTTAAAATAACCTCACCATATTTTAGATGTGACTCATCATCCAGCGATCTTAAAACTGCATAATCGCATGATATTTCCATCTCGGTTTTCATTTCATTCAAGAAATACCATACGAGAGGATTAAACCAATATACAGTTCTAGCAAGACACATGAAATAGTTCACTAGCATATCTCTTCGTTTACAATGATACAACTCGTGAAGCAGTATACATTTCATCTCTTCCGTAGAAAGCATGGAAATATCTTTTGGTATGACAATATATGGAGTGATGAAACCAAAAGTAATGGGTGATTTTATCAATGAGGAATACCCCAAGACCACTTTTTTATTAAAATGTATATCCTTTTTGCATGTATGAAAAAGCGTGGATAACCCCTTGTTTTCTATGGCTTGTAGGTTTTTTCTTATTTTGTAAATTCTTAGATTGCTATATAAAGTAGCCAAAAGGATAAAAATCATTCCTGATATCCATACTATGAAAAAAATAGAATCCATCATTCGGAAAGGTGATTGTTCAATTGACAGGGAAAAATCTTGTAGCCAATTTGCATTTTGAACACTTGTTGTTGATGTTTTACCTGCAGAATGGATATTCGATAACTTTGGATTGCTTGCACCTAAATTTATCATCCAATCAAAAAAAGAATTTGTTTTTAGAAAATGAAAAGGGATAAAAGGAACAATCAATAACAAAAGGGATATGACGCTGATATAATATTGGGTATTTACAGTTATTTGAATTTTTAATAGCTTTTTTATGAGTAAGATCATGCAATAAATGAGAGACAATGTGATATTACTGATGAGAAAGAAAGTAAAGAAAGAGCTGCTCATGTTATTCCTTCTTTCTGTTCATACGTTTTTCTAAAATTTGATACAGCTCATTAATTTCATCCTCTGACATCCTATCTTTTTCCAAGAAGTTTAATACCATAGAATTTAACGTTCCATTATAAAAACGTTCTAAAAAACTGCGACTCTCAATTTCCAAATAATCACTTTTATCAACGTTTGGTGTATAAACGAATACACGACCTTCCTTATAATGATTCAGTGCCCCTTTTTTTATAAGCCTTAATAACATTGTTTGAATGGTTTTAGGGCTCCATTTACTAGTTTTGGATACCTTTTCAATCACCTCATTGGTATTGATATTAGGGTGTTTCCAAATTATTTTCATAATTTCAAGCTCTGCTTCTGAAATTTGGGGTGTTTTTTTCATAATATTTAACCATCCTTAAAATTACGATTGTAATAATTTAATTATATTGTTCATATTTTTAGAAGTCAATGCAACTATATGAAGACGTAAAACACTTTCCTTCATTTATCATAAATGTCATTTTCATATTCTATATATTAAATAAAAATGGTAGGAGAAACGTGTATTCTTTTTCAATATTTCAATACCTAGCTTAATTCTTCATGTCTACCTATCCTATCCATATTTTAAAAAGCGATATTTCGGTAAAATGATTTTAGCCATTAAACTTACAAATGTAAGTTCTAAATAATACAGTGGGTATGTTAAGCATAATTGTATTGACTGGAAATCTTACATATGTAATACTTTAAAAAACTACACGTGTAATAGTTATATGTTTGTAAACTGGAGGGGAGGTGCAGTAGTAGTTCTTTCAATTGGTTATTTATAGTGAACGATTAGTAAACATTTTTGAAAGGCATAACGAAGCCAAAGCATTTAGTGAACGAAGATAATAAGGATCTTTAAATATTAACCAAGTTGGAAAGAGTTCATTAAGATGTTTGATCTGATTGAGAGCAACATGGTAAATTTTATGCTTTATTTTCGTCAGAATATAAAATTGCAAATCAGGCATATTTGAGGAAGAGTGAAAAACCATGAAAAAAATAATCATATTGGTGCTAGTTGTAGCATTGACAGTTGGAGTACTGACTCTATTGCATTATCTTAAAGCGAACAAAGCTACCCCGGAAGAAGTTTTTAATGAATATGTCAGACAATTTTCCCAACAAAACTACGAGGAAATGTCAAAACTTATTTCAGAAGGAGATTTGGAAACATACGATTATTCGAAAAAGAGTTTTACCGAAAAGTATCATGCGATTTTTTCGGGTATTGAGACTTCTTCAATTGAAGTTTTATCCAAAGAGTTGCTTTACGAAGATGATAGCGAGACGTATAAAGGAATCTTCAAGGTGAAAATCAATACATTTCTTGGAGAAGTGAAAGCGTCCTATCAAACTTTTTTTATAGAAGAGAAAACAGAGAATGGGGATGTATGGAAAATAAAGTGGGATCCGTCTTTGATCTTCGCTGGGATGGAAAAAGGAGATAAGGTCAGCGCTCAGTCCTTTTTGCCGCAACGGGGCGAAATCCTTGACCGAAATGGTAACCCGCTCGCCCTAGATAAAGATGTGTACGAAATGGGGATCATCCCCGGGAAGCTTGGAGAGTCCAAGGAAGCTGAAATAAGTAAGCTAAGCGCTTATTTCAAGATTCCAGAACAACGCTTTCAACAGGCGCTTGATCAAAAGTGGGTGACAGAAGATATCTTCGTCCCGATTGCTGTCATGCCTGCAGAGTTTCAGCCGGAAAGCATTGATGAGGATTTAGCGGGAGTATATTTCCAAACGAAAAAGATAAGGTATTATCCTGAAAAAGATCGAGCTGCCCATCTGATTGGGTATGTGAAGCAAGCAACGAGTGAAGACCTTGAAAAGGACGCCGGCCATGATTACACTTCAGGAGATTACATCGGTAAGTCGGGACTGGAACAAGTGTATGAAAAGCAGTTAAGAGGAAAGAAGGGCGGCATCATACAAATTAAGAACGAGAAAGGTGAACAGAAAAGCATTCTTAAACAAGTGGATGTCATCAATGGTAAAAACATAAATCTGACGATCGATGCTGCATTGCAGAGTAACATGTATGAAGCGATGAAGCAAGATGCGGGTGCGGTGTCAGCGATCCATCCTGTGACCGGAGAAATGTTAGCGCTCGTCAGCTATCCATCCTTCGACCCGAATTTAATGGTGAGCGGGATGACGGAAGACCAGTGGAAGGCATACAGTGAAAACCCGAAGCTTCCATTCTTGAACCGTTTCTCCAGCTTATATGCACCAGGATCAACCTTCAAGGCAATTACTGCAGCCTCCGGACTCACCGCCGGAACGACATTCCCGGAGAAGAAACGAGAAATATCCGGCTTGCAGTGGAGGAAGGACAACAGCTGGGGAGGCTATTTTGTCACCCGTGTTAAGGAAGCAAGTCCGGTGGACATGGTTGATGCACTGGCCTATTCCGATAATATCTATTTCGCTCAGGAAGCCCTGGAAATGGGAGCTGCCAATTTTGAGAAGAATGCTTCGGCATTTGGGTTCCAGGAGGATTTCCAGCTGCCGATTCATTTGAAAAAGAGTCAGCTATCCAATGATGGAATCGAGAATGAAGTCTTACTTGCTGACTCCGCCTATGGACAGGGAGAAGTCCTGATGTCAGTTGTCCATTTAGGGACTGCGTTTACACCGTTTGTGAAGGGCGGAAATATGGTGCTGCCTGTTTTGATAAAGGAAGAAAACAATAAGCCTATCGACAAACCCGTCATATCCAGTGAGGTTGCTTCAACCGTCCAAAAGGCACTGATTCAGGTGGTGGAGCGTGATACGGGGACTGCCCATAATCTTAAGACGGCCAAAGAGGTACTGGCTGCAAAAACGGGGACAGCTGAGCTGAAGAGCAAGAAAGGCGAAGACGGGATGGAAAATGGCTTTGTGGTCGTGTTTGATACAAAAAGTCCATCTATCTTGCTTACAGCCATTGTGGAGGATGTGAAAAATCGCGGGGGAAGCCACTATGTAACCGCGAAAATAAAGCCTGTGCTGGATCAGTACTTAGCGGAGAATGAATAAGGAAAGTCAGCTGGATTTTTTCGTAAGCTGATGGCGGTTGGAGCCAACCAATTAAAATGAAGTTGTGTGCAGGATGAGTAAATGGAGGGACCAATGAGATCCATACATATTCAGGTGATGATTATCAGCAGTGTGATATACACTATTTTTCCTCAGCCTCTTACACTTGGTTTATTTTGTACCGTAGGCATAGCTTGTGTCGGTCTGACGATGCGAAATGAAAAAAATAGGGGGAAAGTGAGGGAACAGGACGTTGGGAAATCGGCAGAGGATTAAAAAAAAGCGGATGGAATCGACTAGGATGTTTATTATTACGACCCTTGTGTTTGCATTGTTTGCCGTTCTGATATTCAGACTAGCTTTTGTCCAGGTCTATCAAGGGGATATGTACGATAAGAAAGTGAATGGTACCAATATGAGAGAAGTGAGGCATCACCTGTCAAGAGGGAAAATATACGACAGGAACAATCAAGTGATTGTCGATAATGAAGCGTCAAACATCATTATCTATACTAAAACCGGAAATGAAACAGATCTTGAACTGCTGGAAATTGCTACGAAACTTTCAGCGTATATATCGATCAAAACAGATAAGATTACAGAACGGGACATGAAAGATTATTGGATCGTGACCCGTCCTAAGAAAGCACTGAAGAAACTGACAGACAAGGAGCTGCAGAACCAAGAGCTGACAAATAATGATATTTATCAGAGACAGCTGGACCGGATTGCTGAATCCGATTTAAAAGACATCGGAAATGGTGAAATGAAGGTTCTTGCCATCTTAAGAGAAATGAAGAAGGGCTATGCCTATACTCCTCAGCCAATCAAGGACAAAAATGTAACCTATCAAGAATTAGCCCGAGTGAGTGAGGCGCTGTCTGAAATTCCTGGAGTGGATATTTTGACGGATTGGGAAAGGACTTACCCGTATGGAGGATTATTTCGTTCCGTATTAGGAAGCACGACGTCTCGAGATGAAGGGATACCGAAAGAGGGGGTCGACGGCTACCTATCTAGAGGTTACAGCCGGAATGACCGGGTAGGAAAAAGCCAATTGGAATACCAATATGAAGATGTCCTCAGGGGCACGAATTCCGTGACGGAAATTGAAACAGATAGAAAAGGAAACATTATTGGAACTCATGAGGTCTCAGCTGGTAAGCCTGGTAAGGACCTGATACTGACTATTGACATGGGTTTACAGGAGAAGGTAGAAGAGGTACTCACTGCTGAATTGATTAATGCTAAGAGGAATGGAGGAGGGGCATTCCTGAATAAAGCCTTTGTCGTCATGATGAATCCCGTTACAGGAGAAGTTCTGGCTATGGTTGGAAAACAAATTAAAGAAGTCAACGGAAAGTGGGTAGCGACCGATCATGCCCTTGGCAATGTCAACTCATCTTTTGAAATGGGGTCATCTGTAAAGGGGGCGACAGTACTTTCCGGGTATGAGAGCGGTGCCATCCAACTTGGTCAGTCTTTCCTGGATGAGCCTATCTACTTACTGAGTACCCCAGTCAAGAAGTCAGTACGAACGATGGGGATGGTCAATGACCTGACTGCCTTGAAGCAATCCTCCAACGTCTATATGTTCAAGACGGCTATGAGTATGCTTGGGAAGACCTATTATAGAAACATGAAACTGCCGCTGGATTCGAATGCATTTGAAACGTTTCGCTATTATTTCAATCAATTCGGGCTTGGGGTTAAGACAGGAATCGATCTACCGAATGAAGCCAGCGGATATCGCGGCCAAGGAGGGTCCCCAGGCCATTTGCTGGATTTTACAATCGGCCAATATGATACTTATACTCCCATGCAACTGACGCAATACATATCGACAATTGCTAATGGAGGATATAGGGTGCAGCCACATCTTCTTAAGGAGGTCCGCGAACAGGTCATGGAAGACCAAAATCCTGTCATTTTCCAAAGCGTCTCTCCAGTTTATCTAAATCGCATTGATATGGATAAACAAAAGATTGAACGCGTGCAAGAGGGGTTCCGTAAAGTGTTTCACGAACAAGGCGGGAGCGCTGCCTCCCATTTCAATAAATATCCATACAAAAGCTATAAAATAGCCGGTAAAACAGGGACGGCACAATCCTTTTATTATGATCCTGAATTACGAAAGACATATACAGACAAACCGACGAACAACCTGACACTGGTGGGGTATGCTCCCTACGACAATCCTGAAGTAGCTTTTTCAGTAGTAGTCCCAAATGCCAAGACAAACTCTCATCCGATCAGCCAGAAGATTGGACAGGGAATTATGGAGGCATTTTTCGAAGAGGATGTTCAAGAACCGCACGAATGATGAGTATATGGGATAGGCGGAGTCGTTTTATTCCTTGAAAATGTAAGGATGTTCAATAATATAATGAACAATTTAGTGTTTTCCATGTTTATGAGATGATTAAATTGATAGAGTGAGGC
Source organism: Bacillus sp. mrc49 (assembly GCF_002803435.1). NCBI lineage: Bacteria > Bacillati > Bacillota > Bacilli > Caryophanales > Bacillaceae > Bacillus > Bacillus sp. mrc49. Next base: position 49,538 of record NZ_PHNG01000690.1, read on the forward strand.
TATGAGTAAATTAAATGGAGGGAATCGAATATAAGAAGGTACAAGAATTTATTCACATAAAGTACCTTGAGAAGCTCGAACTCGGTGAATATATTACGAACCATGACGGAACGGTCATATTCCTCTGAGATGAAAAGAAAAGCGAAAAATGTTTGCGCGAATATTTGCATCGTGATCTTCTTTTGAAGGGAGAACTTCACTCATTGGGTTACAAGGAGGTGCTGTCCCAAAAGTCATTTTGCGACTTTTGGGACAGCATCTTTGTTTTTAAAAATATTTATTGAACCATCCTTTGATTTCCTCAATATGCCCAAGCCGCATCTTCGGTGATCCACTGCGCGACACTTCATGAGTTTCATCTGGGAAGGTTACGAGGACCGCTTCTTTGTTTTGTCGCTTCAATGCAACGAAAAATTGCTCGCTTTGTTCTACCGGGCAGCGATAATCACGTTCACCATGAAGCAATAATAATGGAGTTTCCACATTTCCCACATATTTTAAAGGGGAGTGGTGCCAAAGCTTTTCGGCAGAATGAACGATATCGCCCCCGATTTCCCACTCTGTAAAATAATAGCCGATATCGCTGACACCATAAAAGCTTAACCAGTTACTAATGCAGCGCTGGGTTACAGCAGCCTTGAAGCGGTTCGTATGACCGACGATCCAATTTGTCATGAACCCGCCGTAACTTCCACCGGAAACCCCCAAGTCTTCCGCGTTTATAAAGTCATATGTAGCTAAAGCATAATCAACACCAGCCATTAGGTCGCTATAATCCATGCCGCCATAATCCCCTCGGCAAGCATTGACGAAATCCTGGCCATACCCTTTACTTCCACGGGGGTTTGTGAACAAAACTGCATACCCTTCATTAGCCAATGTCTGGAATTCGTGAACATAGGTATTGGCATACATCATATGTGGGCCGCCATGAATTTCCAGGATGAGTGGGTATTTTTGATTTTCCTCAAAACGGGCCGGTTTCATGATCCAGCCGTGAATCGTAAGGCCATCGGCAGCTGGAAACGAAATGGGTTCAGCTAAAGATACATGCTTATCCTTCAAAAAATCTTCATTTACAAAGCTGATTTGTTCTTTATCTCCATTTGTCAGGTTATAAGTAAACAGGTCGCCCGGATGAACGGAAGTGCTGATGGCCACGACGGCACGATGGCTTTCCGGATCTATAGTCAGACCGTATATATGCTGGGCATCGAGGATGGAGGGATACATGGCTCCCTCAATCGAACCATAATAGACGCCGGTACTTCCATAATCACTAATCAAAAAGTAAAAGCCCTGGCTATCGTTTGTCCATAAGATTCCTGGGTCGACTGCCCCGATTTGAAAATCCCCGATTGCTGAATCCCCGATCTCGACGTCCCATCCATCCGTTAAACACTGAATCGTTTGATCGAAAAAGGTATATAACCAGATTTTTGAAAGGGTCGCACCGGCAAATTCCTTATCATGGCCAATGTAGGAAAGATATTCACCATTTGGAGACCATTTCGGATCTTTATAAAACCCAGTGCTATTCGTTACTTTCCGTAGAGATTTTGTTTCAACTTCCATGGTGAAAATATCTGAAAAAAGCTCATCATCACTTTTGTCTGCGTCGCCGCATACGAAGGCGATATGCAGACCGTCAGGGGACCAGGCATTAGGAAGATGGTCCACGCCATTATCGGTTAGGACCACTGATTCGTTCTTCAAGACATCCACTATCACTAGCTGGTGATATAAATGATCGAAATAGCCTCTGCCATCCCATTTATACTTGATCCTGTCATATCGATGAATCTCTTTAGACCATTCATTTTCCTCTGCCGTGTCGAGTGTTTCTCCCTTTTTCAAAGCTGTTGAAAGCAACAGCTTGGTGGAGCATGGCGACCAGATAGGGGTGGTTGCACCATTCGTGAAATGGGTAAGCTGCCGAGCTTCCCCGCCAATGCTGCACATGATGTGGACTTGTTTTTTCCCTGATCTATCTGATAAAAAGGCGATATGCTTACCATCTGGGGACCAGGCAGGTGATGTATCGCGATTATCTCCAAAGGTCCATTGTTTTGTTTCGTTCGTGATCAGGCTGAACATATACAGATTGGATATGTACTTTTCCGTTTTTTCGTCGATTCTCGTTTGGACATAAACCGCCATGCTGCCATCTGGTGAAAGCTTTGGATCGGTTACCGATTTCAAGTGAAATAAGTCTCTTGCTGTTATACCTGTTTGGTTCATCCTATTCACCCTTTCCATTCTCATAGTTATGTATTTCGCTAAAGTGAAATATAAATCCTTTAGTAAATGGTAAACGCGTCAGGTTTATTTATCAAGAATGAAAGAAACGAAAAAAATCCGGCCTTGGGATCAGGTCGGATTATCCTGCCAAATGAGTAAAGGGCTGGCGGATTATTTATGCATATTCCTTGAATGAGGGCGGTGAGGCGGGATTTGGAAATTATGTTCTTCCATCATTTTATAATGCTTTTCAAAGTGTGAAAGCATTTTATCGCCTTCTTCCTTCGAAAGAGCGCCATACTCTACGTATTTTCCAATCAATTCCTTTTTGTCCGCAAGAATCCGCTTTTGAATTTTGGCAAGCTCGGTTTTTTGAGCTTCAGTGAATTGGACTCTTTCCGGGTTTGCTTGCGAATCCTGTGCAGCCGGGTGATCCAAGTTAACGAGGAAGAGGGAACAGGCAGTCAAACAGATGGCTAAAAATTTTTTCATGAATGAACGACTCCTTTTATTTTGTTATATCATTCTTTCAGGTCGATAAATAATAATCCAAAAACAAGGGACATTTCCGCATATGAATTGTTTATCGGCCTTTTGATATTCTTTATTTCGTTATTATCTTTTACATCATTTACAGTTTTATGTAAAAAAATTGGTTCACCCACTTGTGGAAAGGGGTTTGTAACTGAAAGAAATGGGTAATTTAAATGTAAGCCATCAGGAAAAATTCTTTGATGGGAAGGATATTAGAAAGGGAGATTATCATGTTTTGGACAATTATCGGTGCAATTATTTTATTATGGGTACTTGGTTTAGTTTTTAAAGTGGCTGCCGGCTTTATACATATATTGCTTATCATTGCGGTCATTCTGATCCTGGTTAAAGTGTTTAAAGGCAGGAATCGAATGTAGAGGAAATACGTAGAAGGGAGGCCAAGTGACCAGGCCGCCCTTTATGGACTGGAGGCAGACTCGTCATGAAACGAGCCTGTCTCCAGTTTTTTCGTTTTTGTACTTTAAGCATTCTCGGTATGTTGAAACTCATTTTGCGAAAGGCTTCTGCTTGGTGCATGCCACTGTGCGTGAAAACGGGGGAGGAAAGCCTTTTCCACCTGTAAAATTCATCAGGGAGATGAATGCTCTCATGATTTTGTGTGACACCAAGCCCTACCCTGTTAAAATGGAAAGGGCTTCCTGGTGAACAGGTCGCCCTCCTATTTTCGGTATGGTTCGCATTAATCATAGGGAAGTGGCTGCCCGAGAAGTCTCTTGTGAATCCAAATCGCTGCTTGGGTTCCATCACCCATGGAGATGGTGACTTGTTCCGAATGAGCAATCAGGTCGCCGCCGGCCCACACCCCGTTAATATTCGTTTCTTTAGTGCGAGGATGGATTACGACATGATTGTTTTCATTTACCTGCACGCCTAATTGCAACGCAAGTTCATTGTTCAGTTTGTTTCCTTTGAACGCGGTAAAAGCTTTTGTGGCTTCAATGATTTTGCCACTTACCAATCGGACCCCAGTCAACCGTTGTTCATCATCGACAAGTACTTCCTCGACCTCTTCCTCGAATAAGGGGATTTGGCTTTCCTTCAGCTTCTCCCGTTCCTTTTCATCAATGGTTGTTTTCAAGTGATTTACGTACAGGATATCGTTTGACCAATATAATAGTGCCAAGGCCATTTTGACCCCTGTATTTCCGCCTCCAAGCACAACGGTTTGTTTATCCATGATCTCATATCCATCACAGTCTGGACAAATGTAAGTCGATGTTCCGAGAGTGGAGTAAATGTTTTTGATCGGAGGAATATTATCAGTAATGCCCGTACCAAGAAATATCGTTTCGGATTGATAGTGACTGTCGTTCTTTGTGCGGACGATAAACTTGTCCTCTATTTTTTCAAGTGATGTGACCGTATCATCCAGGAATTCCACTCCGAATTTTTCTGCGTGCTGCCGGCCCAAATTCCTTAATTGGTTGCCACTTACCCCATCTGGCCAACCAAGAATGTTGTGATAGGCCTTTGCGACGGAAGAGCGGCCGTGAGCTGAATCAATCACGATAATATCATGTTTATATCTGCCGAGCTGGATGGCAGCCTGAAGACCTGCGATACCTCCACCGATAATAATGCAGTCTGCTTGCTTCATGAATTCACCGCCCATACAATTTTTGGATAAGCCTAGTGTGGTTCTATCTGTGAAAAATATACCACCAGTATTGGAAGGTTAAACAAATGCAGCATATAAAAAAGGAAAGAACGCCGTGCAGCGATCTTTCCTTTTCATTACAGTATGCCTATGTTATTGATTCTGGATTGGTTCAAGCCATTCTTGCGCCCAGTTTTGAATTTCACCCATTACCGGTGCGAGCGCCATGCCCTTTTCGGTTAAGGAATATTCGATTCTGACTGGTGTCTCAGGATAAACATCCCTTTTCACTATACCTTCCAATTCCAAGTCCTTTAAACGTTCAGATAAGATCCTGCCGCTAATCGGGAAGGCAGATTCAATATTACAAAACCGTTGAGGGCCATTTAGCAATTGATTGACAATCAATCCAGTCCAGCGTTTACTCAAGATTTGCATCCCTTTTTCAAATCGTGGACAAAGTGTCGTATTATTCATCATATCACCCCATATTACTATATTATAATGCATTTACCTCTTCTGTAACAACTTTACCGATTATTATTTAGTTACTAGAGATGTTATAGTGTAAATAATATATGAACTTACTTTAAGTATCATGATGTAGAATTACTTCCATCAGGAAAAGAAATGCCTGTTCCAAGGTGGTTCTTTTAGAGATTCTCCAAGAAATATGTTACTTTAGTAGTGAAAGTAAAGTTTTGCAAATGGAAGGATCCGTGGGAAAGATGAGTGATTTACTGCAAGAGGCCATTTCCTTTATCAGGTCAAGCTATACGGAATTATCTAAAACCGAAGACGAAATAAATGATAGAATCGAGCAAATCAAGAGAGAAATCAATGATACAAACAAATATGAACATACATATGAAGAATTGGTATATGGCGCTAAGTTAGCCTGGCGTAACAGTAATCGCTGTATCGGACGCTTGTTTTGGGAATCACTGCGGGTGCTTGATAAAAGGATGGTTCAAAGTGAGGAAGAAATTGTTTCATCTCTTTTTGAACATATCGAGTACGCTACGAATAACGGAAACATCAGGCCCATGATTACCATTTTCAAACAGGATGAACAGAAAGAAAAAGTGGATATTTGGAATCATCAGCTTATTCGTTATGCCGGATATGAGACGGAGCATGGCATCATCGGTGATCCAAGCTCGATAGAATTTACGAAGCAGTGTCTGGCATTAGGCTGGGAAGGAAAGTTTGGCCCGTTCGATATTTTGCCTCTTGTGTTCCAACTGGATGGCAATCGACCGAGGCTTTATGATATTCCAGAACGACTCGTGAAAGAAGTTCCCCTCAGCCACCCGCTATACAATTGGTTTGAAGAGCTTCAAATAAAATGGTATGCTGTCCCGATCATATCAGGTATGAGGCTGGAAATCGGCGGCATAACCTATTCCGCTGCCCCATTTAATGGATGGTATATGGGAACGGAAATCGGGGCTAGAAACCTCGCTGATGAAGAGAGGTACAATCTGCTTCCGATAATCGGCGAGAGGATGGGTCTGGATATCAAACGTGATTCTAATTTATGGAAGGATCGTGCTCTGATTGAATTGAATGAAGCTGTCCTGTATTCGTTCAAGAAAAATGGGGTCAGCATCGTCGACCATCATACTGCGGCAAAGCAATTCAAGAAATTTGAAGAAAAAGAAGCTTCAAAAGACCGGAACGTAACCGGGGACTGGACATGGTTGATCCCCCCTGTTTCACCAGCAACCACACACGTTTTTCATAAACCGTATAAAAATGAAATACTGAAGCCGAATTTCTTTTATCAAAAGCCTCCATATAAATAAAGGTTTACATGACCCTGAAGCGGGTATACATATATAAATCCAAATTTAAGGAGGATGGTAATGATGGCATTAGGGAAAAACGTAGTGTTATTTGGAGTCGGAGTTGCCGGAGTCTCATTTTTAACAACTAAAGCGAACAGAGGTAAAGTAAAAGATATTTGGATTAGTGCAAAAGATAAGACAATGAGCTTTTTAAATAGGAAGTGTTCAGAATTGGATCCTTTGATTGAAAAGGCGGGTCACCCAGATCCATATGATCATGAGGACAATAAAATGGTCGATGAAGGCGCCATGTATGGGGTCCATTATTATAATAATGCAAAGCATGGTTAAGGTAGTGCAAATCGCTTGGGAATTCCCAAGCGATTTTTTCATGAATAAAATCCGGTCGTTAGTGGTTGATAAATCAGATAATTTTGAATTTAAAGCGAGGGATCCAAGAAGGAAATTCGTTATTGTGCTTTAAAAGAATAAGGATTAAGATAAAAGAATCGAAAGGAAGTGGATACGAGTGAGCAGCAGTTCTTATGATCCTGAACCCAGAAAGCAAGAGGAAGCCAATATGATGCTTGACGTCGAGACTGTTATTCTTCCTGAGTATCTGCTCGAAGAAGGTAAATAGGGCTTCCTCTAAAGATGAGGAGGTCAACGAATGATTGAAATCTACAAAACGAATGAAAACCGTCTCTTGAACAATATCGAGGAGATGACTAAAGGCTCGTGGGTGAACATTGTCGCACCTACAGAAGCAGAAATTGAATACATTTGCAACACCTTGGAGCTACCAGTCAATTTCATGAAAGATCCACTGGATGATGAGGAAAGGCCGAGGATTGAAAAAGAAGATGATAATGTTTTAATCATTGTCGATTTTCCGTATTTGACCCGTGACGAGGCCAACTTACCCATTTTTGAAACGATTCCCATCGGGATGATTTTTACCAAAGATTGCTTCATTACCGTATCTTTGAAGGAAACACCGATATTAGCGAATTTTAAGAATAATAAAATCAAAGGTTTTTTCACCAACAAAAAGACAAGGTTTGCCTTGCAATTATTATTTGAAATTTCATCTTATTATTTACGTTACTTGAAACAGATTAATAAAATGACCAATGAAGCGGAACGGGAATTGCACCAATCCATGAAAAATAAAGAGTTATATACTTTTCTCGCTTTGGAAAAAAGTCTTGTTTATTTCACGACATCATTAAAATCGAATCGTGTCGTGCTTGATAAGATCCTTCGCTTTAATTATTTGAAAATGTATGAAGAAGATAAAGAATTGCTTGAAGACGTGATCATCGAAAATGCCCAGGCAATCGAAATGGCAGAGGTGTATCTTTCCATCCTGAGTGGGATGATGGACGCATTTGCTTCGATCATATCCAATAACGTCAATAATGCCATGAAGTTTTTAACTTCGGTTACCATCATTTTAACGCTTCCGACGATGGTGGCGAGTTTTTATGGGATGAATGTGAAACTTCCGTTCGAGCAAAATTCGTATGCTTTTATCTTCACTTTATTGATTGCCATCACTTTAGCTGGAACGACAGCATTCATTTTTTGGAAGAAGAAATATTTTTAAGGAAGATTGGCTTGTTAAACCGGATTCAGACCACAGGCATACTCGATTTATCGAGTTGCCTGTGGTTTTTTTGTTTCATAATGATTATTTGTCCTAGACCCGTTTCATTTCACTGCAGGCGCTCCCTTTCCGCGTGCGGTCGGGGAGCCTCCTCGGCGCACATGCGCCTGTGGTGTCTCCCCAATGACCGTATTAGCCGCAGGAGTGTCGCGCCCTCCGTTCCATTCCACTTCATGAATAACAAGGTGGAGTCCCTTATCATAACAAAATGAAACCGGCTTTTAAGCCGGTTTTTTTCATTCCTCAAAATAGTCTTCAAAGCCTTCACTGTTAATTCTATCGGAGTAGGGGTTTCCGTCCTTTACGTTCTTGGCATCCAAGTTTGTTCCGATGACTAGACGTGGACTTTGGGAAGCCTCCCTGAAGACTCGGTCATTCATTTCCTTAAAATCCGGAATATTCTTTTTCCCTGGCTTATTTGGTTCCAAAAAAACCACCTCCATTGTTATTCTTGCATGAAATGGAACGGGGTATTCATCAATATTCTCATGTTTGGTGACTGTAGAGAAACAGGTGAAGGGAAGATGAACCGATCAAGCCGCTCTTGAAAAGATATTAGAGGCACAAGCTTTGCACCTGGAAGGTTCCGAACTGGAAAAGCAGGGTGCGGAAACCAATGCCCAAGATCGATTAACTGACTGAATGGTTTGTGGGAAATTAAAAAAATAAATGGATGAAAGCTTGATTGTAAAACGACAGGACAACTGAACAAGAAACACAAAAACGCTTGGCGGTGGAACCAAGCGTTTTTGTGAATGGTGATCGGTTTGTCAAGAACGCTTTTGCTTTTTTAGGGAAGAGGGCCGATTGAAGGACCCGGTTTCTTTCGTAGTGGTGCCTTGCCCCTCTATTTGAGAAGAACCTAAACGAGTTTGTGTGGCATCTTTTTTGTTTTTTCCATTCATAATTCATCACCTCAAGATTACTTTCCCTATTTCCTTTCCCTTCTATACATATATAGAAGGGAAAAAGGACAGGTTAGCAAGTAGAGGGGGTGTGTGTTCATGTCAAAAATCGGTGTTGAAGAATCATTAACGAACATTCAGGAAGCACTTCGTGAAAAAGGTTTTGATGTAGTTGAGATTAAACAAGAAGCTGACGCAAAAAACCTGGATTGTTGTGTAGTGACAGGATTGGAAAGCAATGTGATGGGAATCAGCGATACTTCATTGAAGGCGTCCATCATCGAAGCGAATGGTTTAACGGCTGATCAAGTGTGCAGTGAGGTTGAAAACAAGTTGAACGCAATTCAATAGTTCCAAAAAATGCCTAACCCTTTTGCGAGGTTAGGCATTTTCTTTTGGTCAGGTTTGCTGAGCAATAGAAATGGTTGCGTCCAATTCTATTGCTACATTCCCTTTGACCGCTCTTGATATCATACAGGAGGATTCTGCTTTTTCAGCAAGTTTCCTCACTTTTTCGGCCGTTTTTTCAGAAGTGTCCGGTGCCAATACAAGTGTCGGGCGATGAATGATTTTCTTGTAGGTGAATACACCGTTCGTAACATCGACCAATGCTTCGGACTGCATGGTCAAGCTATGATTTTTGATCGAGCTTCTCTCCAGCATTGCTGCCAAGGTGATGATATAGCAGGTAGAGGCTGCTCCAAGAAGCATTTCATCGGGATTGGTGCCAACCCCGGGTCCTTCCATATCGGTGGGGATGCTTATCTCTGTCTGGAGATTACCCGAATGGATTGTGCCAATATCATTTCTGCCGCCAGGCCATGAGGCCGTTAAATGAAAGTGATGCATTGTCATAGTAAAACCTCCTTCATAACCCTTAGTCTAAACGATTAAGGCAGTTTAGTATGTGATTTTGCTCTAAATTTTAGAGGGAACAGTTCGAAAATAGTCATTCGAAGGAGAACGGCTCGTGAAACAAAAGGCTAAGGCATTAGGCTATTTTAAGCACAATATCGGCCGGGCTTTTCTATAATGATATAGATAGTTTATCTCCATAATAAATCATGACAGAAAGGGCTGAAAAGTTGACAACATTGAGTGATATGTTCGATTTAACAAATAAAACGGCTATTGTCACCGGAGGCGGAAGAGGATTGGGCAAGCAGATTGCCATGGCATTGGGCGAGGCTGGAGCTAATGTCGTCATTGCATCCAGGAATCTTGCGGCATGCAAAGAAGCATGCGAGGAGCTGAAGGCTCTTGGCGTACAAGCAAGGGCTTTTGAGTGCGATATCACCAGCGAGAGTGAAGTTGATCTTGTTGTGCAAGAAACGGTTGCTCAATTCGGAACGATCGATATTCTCGTCAATAATAGCGGTACGTCCTGGTCAGGCCCGATGCTAGATCTTCCTAAGGAAAAATGGGAGAAAGTATTGAATGTCAATGTTACAGGCACATTTTTATTTTCACAGGCGGTTGCAAGGATCATGGTGCAGCAAAATTCGGGAAAAATCATCAATATAGCATCCGTTTCGGGTCTTGGGGGCACATTTCCGGAACTATTGGATACCATTGCTTATAACACGAGTAAAGGCGCTGTCATTACGATGACCAAGGACCTGGGAGTCAAGCTTGCTAGACATAATATCCAAGTCAATGCAATAGCACCAGGTTTTTTTCCGACCAAGATCACCAAGAAAATCCTTGAAAAATCAAATTATGATATTCTTGGCAAAACCCCTGCCCGCCGCTTTGGAAATGAAGCTGATTTGAAGGGGGCAGCCGTATTTTTGGCTTCACAGGCATCTGATTATATGGTTGGACATGTGTTAATCATTGACGGAGGAATATCGGCATTAGTGTAAACGGAGAAGAAAGGAAGATATATATGGCGAAAAAGACAGATTTTTATAAAGGGCTAAAATTGCTTGGATCTCAAAAAGAGCAAGAGCTGAATAGCCGCATTCAAGGCTTGCTCAATAATCGCAAACTATTGGAATCCGTAAGTGAAAACGCACAACTGCAGGTTCCAAAGATAAATAGGATGCAGGAAGCGTCAGAAAGAATGTCAATCATCATGAATTATCCTACAAAAAAAGACGTGGCAACTGTAGCAAAATTGGTCATCCAGCTAGAAGAAAAAATTGATAGGTTAGAAGAAATGCTTTCAAGCCTTGAAAAGAACGGGTATGTGAAAAGCGGGAGTTCTTCATCACGGGGAAAGAAGAAGTCAAGAAGCAGCTCCTCTGAAAAGGAAGGGAGTAAAAAAAGGATATCGGATTTCATCACGGAATCCTTGTTATTAAGTGCAAAGTTACCTGAGGGCAATGGACAGAATAATAATGTCTAAACGGAAAGTGCCATCAAATCAAGCTGGGATCGAGCCCAAATGGAAACATTTTTTGAATATTCCCAATCAACCTATGCCTGAAATGGGACTCACACCGAAAATTCCAGTGTGGAAAAAAAATAAATCCACACTGTGGCACTATCCATCGGCACAAAAAAAATATGATGTGCCGGTTTTTCTCATTTATTCATTGATTAATACTCCCTTAATCCTTGATTTGTCTCCGGGGAATAGTTTAATAGAGTCTTTCGTTAATGAAGGGTTCGACGTATATTTACTTGATTTTGGAAGTCCAGGATTTGAGGATGGAGAAATATCGATAGAAGATTATATCGTCGATTATATCCAAAACGGAGTAAAGCGTGCTTTGCGCCATTCAGGGGCATCAGAAATTACCGTCATGGGGTTTTGTCTGGGTGGCACGATATCGGCCATTTATGCAGCCATTGCAGACGAGCCAATCAAGAATTTAATCCTCTCCGTTACCCCGATCGATTTCAGCGCCTCGCAATTTTTCGATCAGTGGCAGGAAGCCATGAAAGAAGGCACTGCTGATTTCGACGAGACGATCGATATATATCAAACGATTCCAGCCAGTGCTGTTAAATATGGAATTCGCTTAATTACCTCACCCGTCTATCTATCACCCTATTTATCCTTGCTGAATCAAGCCGATGACGAGAAATATGTACAAAATTGGCGCCGTTTCAATGCCTGGGCCAATGGACATGTGCCATTATCGGGAGCCGCCGCAAAACAGATAACCAAGGATCTTTTGATAAAGAACCGCTTGGTCAATGGCGGATTCAAGGTACGGGGAAAAAAAGCGAAATTATCGAAAATCAATGCCAATGTATTGGTCATTGCTAGTAAGTATGATCGTTTGGTCCCCCAGGAAATGATTCATCCGGTCATGGACCATTTAACTTGTAAAGATAAAACATATAAAGTATTAAAAAGTGGACATGCATCCAAGCAATATGCGGGGAGTTTACCATCTTATTTAAAGGATTGGCTGCCTAAGCGTTCTTCTCCCATTCAATAAGATCTGTATAGGAGATGCAATAGGGAACGCAGCGGATAAAAAAGGGAAGTTCATGCCATTCCCGAGGTCTAGTGCAACATTCCTGGATTGTTAGTCGACATCATATTAAGGGGCTGGCTCGGCATATCGAGCCAGCCCAAAATCATTATTGGTAATACTTCACTCGTTCATCTATTGGGTTGAATGCTTTATCACCAGGTTCCGCAGTAGCCTTTCCAAAGGGCATCTGGGCAATGAGCTTCCAATGTGGGGGAATGTCCCATGTCTTTCTCACTTCATCGTCAATCAACGGATTGTAATGCTGAAGACTCGCACCAAAGCCCTCGATTTCCAATGAAGTCCACACAACAAACTGTAAAATGCCTGATGATTGGTAAGACCAAATCGGAAAGTTTTCGGAATATGTTTTGAATTGATCTTGGAGTCTTTCAATTATAACCTGGTCTTCAAAGAATAACACAGTACCATAGCCATTCTTGAATGATTGAATTTTTTCCTCCGTTTTGCCAAAGTCCTTTTCACCGACGGCCTTTCGTAATGTCTCTTTCGTAATATCCCATACCAGATCATGGTTTTGACCGGTTAAAACAACCAGCCTGGCGCTTTGGGAGTTGAAGGCGGAAGGAGAATATTGAACGGCATGGTCGATCACTTCTTTAATCCGATTATGAGGGACAACCTTTTCCTTGCTAAGAGAATAAAAAGAGCGCCTATCTTCAATTGCGTTATAAAAATCCTTAGTCAAATAGCACACCTCCATCATCTATACCGACCTTATTTTGACCTGAATTCGTTTTTTTATGATACGGGTGATAGGAAAGGTTGACAAATGGGCTTTCATCAATTATCTTTAAATCAAGATATTTTTATTAAAGGTATTTATTGTTGATTTAATATCTCGGATTCGAGATAAAATATCAGCGTTAATTTTTCTTGGTTAAGGAAAGATTGATAATAAAGATAGGAGTGATACGGATGGAACTAAAGGGATTGCACCATGTTTCGGCCATTACAGCAAAAGCGGGAAACAATTTTGAATTCTACACGAAAGTGTTGGGAATGAGATTAATTAAAAAAACGGTGAATCAGGATGATATAAATGTGTATCACTTATTTTATGGCGATCAAATCGGGTCACCGGGTACGGAACTGACATTTTTTGAAATTCCCCATGCTGCACGGACGCATGAAGGAAATAATAGCATTTCGGAAATTTCTTTACGAGTGAGTAATGATGAAGCACTCGAATTTTGGAAAAAACGTTTTATCGAGTTCGATGTGGATCATGATGAAGTATCGACCCGCTTTCGGCGACGGGTCCTGCCATTTAGAGATCCGGAGGGCCAGAGGCTTCTTCTTGTATCCGATCAGGAAAATAGGGGCGTCCAAGGTGGAATCCCCTGGGAGGGAAGCCCTGTTTCCCAAGAGTATTTCATTCTTGGTCTGGGACCAGTCAAACTTACCGTACCAAATATTGAACGGACAGAAGCTGTTTTAACTGAATTGCTAGGGTTCAGGAAATCAGGCACATATCCGTCGCCTATAAGCGGACAAAATCCGATTGTCGTTTACGAGACAGGTGAGGGTGGAACAGGAGCGGAAATCCATATTGAAGAAAGGACGGATATCCCCCGCGAACGATTAGGTAGGGGCGGAGTGCACCATGTCGCTTTTAGGGTCGATAATGAAGAAGAATTGAGAAATTGGATAGCAAAAATCAATGAATCCAAATTCACGAATTCGGGATATGTGGATCGCTTTTATTTCCGCTCCCTTTATTTTAGGGAACCGAATGGCATATTATTTGAATTGGCTACCGATGGCCCCGGATTTGCAACGGATGAATCGGAGCAGCATCTAGGTGAAACCCTTGCTTTACCCCCTTTTCTGGAATCGAAAAGAAAAGAAATTGAATCTAAGCTAAAACCGCTGAATACAAAGACGACCAATTAATCTTACGGAAAGGGAGGTATCGGCATGATTAAGCAAACGGATGGAATCCATCATATTACCGCAATAGTCGGTGATCCCCAAGAAAATGTTGATTTTTATGCTGGAATATTAGGGTTAAGGATGGTGAAAAAAACCGTCAATTTTGATGATCCAGGGACCTATCATTTATATTTTGGAGATGAGTCGGGGTCCCCAGGCTCCATCATCACTTTCTTCCCCTGGCCTGCAGCCTATAAAGGTCAAGTCGGATCAGGTCAAGTCGGGACTACAACCTATGTCGTTCCTGAGGATTCGCTGGCTTTTTGGGAAAGGCGATTGGATAAATTCAACATAGATTATGAAAAAACGAGCCGGTTCGGCGAGGATTATATGAAATTTCAAGATCCACACGGATTACAACTTGAACTGGTTGAGCGTAAGGAAGGGAAAACGAACCGGTGGTCTTTTGGCGGGGTCCCCTCTGAAAATGCTGTCAAAGGATTCGGCGGTGCCGTTTTATTGTCAGCGCATCCGACCAAGACGATGGAATTATTGGAACATGTGATGGGCCTGCAGAAAGTGGGGGAAGAGGGGGACTACATCCGTTTCAAATCCGCTTCGGACATCGGTAATTTAATCGATGTGAGGAAAACGGTCTTGCCAACTGGTAAAATGGGAGTTGGAGTGGTTCATCATATTGCATGGCGGGCGAGTGATTCTGATGATCATAAAGATTGGAGACTGCATATCGGAAACCATGGATACGGGGTGACGCCATTTAAAGACAGGCAATACTTCGATGCCATTTATTTTCGGGAAGATGGCGGCTTGCTTTTTGAAGTTGCCACAGATCCTCCCGGATTCGCCCACGATGAAACGAAGGAAACGATGGGCAGTAAATTGATGCTGCCCCCTTGGCTCGAAAAAAAGCGGGAGCACATGGAAAAAACGCTGCTGCCGGCAGTGCCGCGAGTATTGGAGGAGGATAAATCATGAAACATATTTATCAAAAAGGAAGTAATGTAGAAGCACCGGTGCTTTTGCTTTTACATGGTACAGGCGGAACGGAAACGGACCTCCTGCCACTAGCGGAAATGGTTTCACCTGGTTCTTCGGTGTTGAGCGTACGTGGAAATGTGCTTGAAAATGGAATGCCCCGTTTCTTTCGGCGGTTATCTGAAGGGGTTTTTGATGAAGAAGATTTAATCCTTCGTACAAAGGAACTTTATGATTACTTGGAATTGGCGTCAAAAGAGTATGATTTTGATAAAAACAAGGTAGTGGCATTAGGCTATTCCAATGGTGCCAACATAGCTGCAAGTTTGATGTTCCATTACAAAGGGGCTTTGCAGGGGGCGATCCTTCATCACCCGATGGTCCCAAGGCGGGGGATTGCCTTGCCGCCCCTTTCTGATATGCCTGTCTTTATCTCTGCCGGGAATAACGATCCGATCTGCCCGGCAGCAGAAACGAACGAACTTACCCGGATTTTAGAGGAAGCAGGCGCCAAGGTGGATAATCACTGGGAAAGCTTCGGTCATCAGTTGACGCGCTCAGAGGTTGAGGCAGCAGGATCTTGGTTTCATAGAAACTTTTTATAAGAATGGAAAGGGGGAAATAAATGATCTCCGTAATTCCTGAAAGCTTAACCGAGAGGGAAAACTATAAGTTTTTGACAGGAAGCATCATTCCTAGACCTATAGCCCTTGTTTTGACAAAATCTGCGAATGGGACGCTCAATATAGCTCCCTTCAGTTTTTTTAATATTGTCAGTTCCAATCCTCCGATGATTTCCATTTCTGTGCAACGGAAAGAAGGAGTTTCCAAGGATACAGCGAGAAATGCCATCCAAACTGGAGAATTCGTCGTTCATATCACCGATGAAGAAAATGTTGCGGAAGCCAATCGAACGGCCAAGGAACTTCCGCCTGAAGAAAGCGAGCTTGCATTGACCAATTTCACAACCACTGAGAGTGATGTCGTATCCGTACCAGGGTTACTTGAAGCGAAAGTCCGTTTTGAATGCACATTGGAAAAAGCCATACCGTTAGCAGGCACACCGGAAAAACCGGGTTGTGATTTATTGATCGGGAAAATAGTCCGCTACCATATAAAGCAAGAGATTTATCATAATGGACGAATTGACCCAAATGGACTGAAGCCTGTAGCCAGATTGGCAGGCCAGACCTACACAAAACTGGGCGAGTTATTTGATATCGTTCGTCCCTGATCCATATAAAGGTATCGGAAGGGAATCCATTCCGATACCTTTTTTTTTGAGACGCTTCCTATTGCCGGATGTCACCCGTCATTTCCGCCACAAATCCACTGCCATTTGGATTCGACCAAGCAAAAATCAGTAAAAGTTTCATAGAAAACGCCTTGTTCCCTTTTCCGATTGGATTATTGTCAGACAGAATATCTTGTTTTCGTTAATTAAGGGTATGTGGGAGGTCATTCAATTCTAATGATGATAAGGGAAGGGGATGTATATGTGGCAGTCCCCGAACCAGTGGATGTACTCCTGAATTTGAGCGTGATGGTATCGTTGCTGTTCATTGATCTGATAATGCTCTTACTAACCGTTCCAGACTGGGCCAACGTCGCCGCTACGCCTGAAAAGTTTGTAATGGAATAGGTACTGAAGCTATTCGGATCTTCCGTGCCGTTTATGTTCAGGGCAACATCCACAATCCTGCTTGAACCAGCAATCAAAGTAGATAGAACCGAAAATCCCAGGCTAATATTATAGTGAATCAAATATGTGCCGGACGCTGCCACCGTTACGGTGTTTGCAAGTAAATTGACAGTTGTATTCAATAGTGGACCAGAAGAAGTAAAATCAACTACTGAATCAGCAGTTACAGGGCCGGCGGAACTCGATCCGTAAACGGAGCCATACGCCAAAGCCCCGGATGCGTTTAATCCGACAGGCCCGATCGGCCCGTTGAATGCTTGCTTAGTCAGCTCATATTCACTGACAGCATGTTCTGATGGATCTGCATTTTCATCGTTGCTTTCGAAAGAGCTGGATCTCTCTTTTGACATATCATTTTCCATTGCGGCGTTCCTTTCAAAATGTTCTTTACAGCATGATATGTAGTAAATTGGAAATGTACTGGACATTTCCCGTAATACGGTTCTGGTCTGCCTGATCCAGGCATACAGTAAAAGGATGGAAGGAAAATGATTAAGGGGGTACTGCTTTGTCGGAAGGACTGCATAGTATCATTTTACCAGTGTCAATTGAAAACGTATGGGGATTTGTCAGTGTCATAGATCGATGGGCACCCCTTGTCCCCGGTTATATCAATCACGAGATGGTGGATGATGAAACACTCATATGGGAGTTTAAAGGCGACCTGGGATTGATGAAAAAGAAAATTAAGCTTGAAGTGAATATATTGGAATGGAACGAACCGGACAAGGTGACATTCAAACTTAAGGGAATAAATGAAAAATTTGATGGGTATGGCTATTTTTTAGCTGAAAAATATGGAATGGCAGAAACTAAAATGACAGGCTGTCTCGCCATCGTCGCAAAAGGAGCAAAAGCCCCAATTGCCAATGCCTTGCTCAAAACCTATGTTCCTCAAATGACAATCGAGTTTTCCGAGGCTATAGCACAAAATCTCCTCCTGCATAAATAGTTATACATATCGACTATAGATGCTATAGGCACTTGACAATCATACCTAGGGGATATGTATTATAATTTGTAACAATTTTATTCAGCTTCATTTTAAGCGGAAGCCGCTAGGGGATGAAGCCGGCTAAAAATGATAAGCTATAGGTATGGCAGGAGGTAGGCCTCACATGGAATATGAAAAGCAAATGAAAAATAGAGTGAAGCGAATCGAAGGACAGCTTCGCGGGATATTGAAAATGATGGAAGAAAATAAAGATTGCCGGGATGTTGTAACGCAGCTATCCGCGACTAGGTCTGCAATCGACCGGACAATCGGGGTTATCGTAAGCTCCAATTTTGTGGAATGTGTCCGCGAGGCTAATGAAACGGGAGAAAAGAACCCCGAGGAGCTCGTTAAGGAAGCCGTCAATTTGCTGGTGAAAAGCAGATAGGCCGTTTTGCCCTTGCGGCCTGAACAGGATGGACGGTAAATCATTTAATAAGTGGATGTTGGGCCTCTGAAGGAAGAGGCCCTTTTTTGCGAATTCTCTGTTTTCCTTTTCTAATAAGCAAATCCTTTGATATAAAGAATTTGCATGGTATCCTTAAAGGGATAAAATTTGAGTGAGGGTATGCTATGGAATTTACGCATGTTACATCAGTTTTGCTCGGCCTCGTTATCATTCTTAATATATTATTCGCAACGATCGTTATATTTTTTGAAAGAAGAGAAGCGAGCACGACCTGGGCCTGGTTATTGGTGTTATATTTTTTGCCTGTAGTTGGTTTTATTTTATATCTTCTTTTTGGCACTAGCTTAAGACATGCCCATTTATTCCAATGGGAGGATAAAAAGAAGATTGGGATCGAAGAAATATTGGATAAACAGATGGAGGAACTTTCAACGGAGAATTTTCCGTTTCGAAATACGTCATCTAGTCATTATCGGGATTTGATCTATATGCATCTGAGGAACAATGATGCCGTTCTGACTGAAGATAATAGGGTGGACATATTTACGGAAGGAAAAAAGAAGTTTGAACAGCTTTTTAAAGATATTGAAGCGGCCGAAAACCATATTCATGTACAATATTACATCATTCAAAGGGACGGTCTTGGTAAACGGTTCCTTGAAGCTTTGACTAAAAAGGCTAATGAAGGCGTCAAAGTCCGCTTGCTATATGATGAGTTGGGGTCAAGGGGAATGACAAAAAGCTTTTTCAAGGAATTTAGGCAGGCTGGCGGCCGAGTCGAAGCATTTTTTCCTTCCAAGTTGAAGTTTATTAATTTACGCCTGAACTTCCGTAACCATCGAAAGCTCGTCATCATTGATGGAAAGGTAGGGTATGTGGGCGGATTCAATGTCGGGGATGAATATTTGGGACTCAATCCGAAATTCGGTTACTGGCGTGATACTCATCTTCGCATAATGGGATCTGCCGTCAAAGCCATTCAAACGCGTTTTATCCTGGACTGGAATCAGGCTTCCAAAAACCATGATATCATTTATCAACCTCATTATTTTCCTACTTTAGAGCCTCAAGGCAATATAGATTTGCAAATCGTGACGAGTGGGCCGGATTCCGAATGGGAACAAATCAAAAATGGCTATATTAAATTAATTTCTTCAGCAAAGAAATCAATTCTCATTCAAACCCCTTACTTCATACCCGATGCAAGTTTATTGGATGCACTTAGGATTGCCAGCTTGTCAGGATTGGATGTTAAAATCATGATACCGAATAAACCTGATCACCTTTTCGTTTATTGGGCAACAACATACAATGCAGGGCAATTATTAAGGGCGGGAGCCAAGGTTTATATCTACGATAACGGCTTCATCCATGCAAAGATGATCGTGGTGGACGAGGAGGTTTCTTCTGTTGGGACGGCGAATATTGATGTCCGAAGCTTTAAATTGAATTTTGAAGTCAATGCCTTCATTTACGATGAAGGAATGGCGGAAACGCTGACCAGGTTTTTTTATAAGGATGTCAAAGTCTGCAGGCAGCTTACTATTGAAGAATTTGAAAAACGATCGAAATGGATCCGCTTTAAAGAATCGATTGCAAGGCTGCTTTCACCTATTTTATAATCATTAAATGAAGCGGTCCTTACAAAAGGGACCGCTTTTTTTGTTACAATGATGGTGTCGAAAAAAAAGGGGGATATATCATGAAAACTTTTATCATAACAGGAGCATCAAAAGGATTAGGGGCTGCCATTGCCAAGCGAGTTTTGGGCTCAAGGGATCGATGCATTTTGATATCTCGTACGAAAGATCCCGAGTGGGAGGGGGTGGCTAGCCAATCGGGGACGAAATTCACTTTCCTTCCGATGGACTTAAAGGAAACGGAAAAGCTTAGTTCGTTAGTCCGGGAAATGCTCATGGAAGTCGATGCAAAAAGTGATATATATTTCATTAATAATGCAGGTGTCATTGACCCGATTAAGCCGATTGGAAATCTAGGCCAAGAATCCTTGGAAACGAGCATGAGAGTTAATTTCATGGCACCCGCCGTCTTGACCGATGAATTCATTAAGCAAACAAAGGATTCCGACAGGAAGAAGGTAGTGGTCAACATCTCATCAGGAGCCGCAAAAAATCCTTACCATGGCTGGGCCGCATATTGCAGTACGAAGGCTGGACTGGAAATGTTCACAAGGGTGGCAGGATTGGAACAAGGTGAAGCACCTTTCCCTGCGTCTCTCATTTCTTTCTCTCCTGGTGTAATGGATACGGATATGCAGGGGACGATCCGGTCAGCAGATGAGCAAGACTTTGCCGATCGGGACAAATTTCATGAATATAAAGACAAGGGGCTGCTGAGGAGCCCTGAATTGGTAGCTGAAAAACTGCTGCAGCTACTTGACGCGGGAGATTTGGAGAATGGGAAGTTCTATGATATTAAGGATTTGCTTTGAAGGCTGAAAGGATGAATGGATCGGGAAGCAGGTGAATTACATGGGGGCATCCTTTTGGATTGCCTCCTTTTTTTGATGAGATTTGCTTATTGGCAAGTTAAAGTCGCTTTTGATCGAACAGGCTAAGGCGATATTCGTCTCCGTGAATTTGTGAGAATCCGTTCTATCCAAATGCCTGAATATCATAAACTTCTTGAAGGGAGTTTGGAGGGGTGTAAATGACGATCATTGTTGTGGAAAAAGGTGATAGTCTTTGGGGAATCGCCGAAAAAAATCAAGTTACCCCGTCGCGGATAATGGAAGTCAATGGATTGGACTCAACTGCTTTGGTTCCTGGCCTGGCGTTGTATATACCGGATGCAGCCGTCGCAAACCGAAAATATATCATAAAAAGCATGGATACACTTTCAATGGTTGCCCGTCGTTTCGGCACGAGTGCAGCATCCATCATCAAGGCCAATCCAGGCATTGTCGCAAACTCTTTGAAGGTAGGCACGGAAATTTTGATTCCGTCGCCTTATAAAAACCAATTGATCACGCTTGGCTTTGCCTTTCCGACTTCAGGAGGAGCGGTGTTTGAGACTCTTGAAGAGCATGGTGATAAATTAACTTATTTAGCGATTGTAGCTTATTCCTTTACGAGGGAGGGAAATGCTTACGTTGAAAGCGATGATCGACCGCTTATCGTGAAATGCAAGCAATCAGGGGTGACGCCGCTGTTGATGCTTCGCAATTTTCAAAACGGTGATTTTGATGCCGATTTAGCAGGAGAAGTCCTCGCAAGTTCAGTATCCAGGCGGAATTTAATCAATAGTTTGCTTAATTTCGTCAGGCAGAGGGAATATGGGGGAGTCAGTATGGATATCGAATTCATTCCTCCCGCTAGACGTTCCGATTATGTCCAATTTTTAAAGGAGTTAAAGGAAGAGTTGAACGAACTGACCTTACATGTGAACGTGCATGCAAAAACGGCAGATAACCCTGACAATCGCATTGTCGGGGGGCATGATTATCGGGGGATTGGGGAGGCAGCTGATCTTGTTGCAATCATGACGATTGATTATGGGTACCCAACTGGTCCGCCGGAACCGATTTCCCCGCTTTGGTGGATGGTCGAGGTTCTCCGGTATGCGTTGACGAATATACCTGAATATAAATTGCAGTCGGCATTCCCCATGTATGGGTATGACTGGATTATCCCAAGTCATGAGACAAAAGCCTTATCGGCTCAAAGTGCCCAAAATTTGTCAATTGCAATGGGAGCCGAAATCTATTTTGATACGACAGCGGCTTCCCCTACCTATTCCTATTGGAGAGAAGATGCAAAACATGTCGTTTGGTATGAAGATATCCGTTCGATTAGTGCAAAATACGAAATGATTGATGCTTATGAACTGATTGGTGCAACGTATTGGCAAATCGGTTTGGCATTTCCGCAAAATTGGGCGTTTTTGAATCAGAACATTATGATTATAAAATAGCATGATTATGTGAAGGAATAGTGGGCGTTTTGTCAACAAACTGAAAGGAGCCTTAAACAAGGCTCCTTTTCCGATATGTTGATGCTTTAAGACTCTTTCCTGCCCAGTTCCTTCCTTTTTAGAAGGGCATAAAGAAAGGCTAGGAACACGATTGCGGAAGAAAATTGAAACGTCGTTTTGACACCATATGTTTCCGTTATATATCCTAATAATAAGACAGAGCCGGCGAATGTAAGGTTGATTACCGCTCCCCAAACGGCATGAATTTTGGCTAACGTCTTTTCCGATGCGTGATCTTGGAACAGCTTGGTGTAGATTACATCGCGAATTTGTTCTGGGAATCCGTACAGACATGCAAACAACAAAGCCAATGCAGGCATCGTTGTCGATCCGAAAAACAGGATCAGCAAGGAATTGAGTAACAGCCCGATGATAATGAAGTCACGGGTATGCTTTTCAATGAATCTGGCAAAACGGATGACGATCAATCCACTGATGATCATGCCGATGAAGTAGCTTGTGTTGATGTATCCCCACCATTCCTCACTTAATTGCAAGTTCTGTTCAACATATACATATATTACGGCAGCCACCCAAACGCTTGAAGCTAAAGATGTTATGAAATCAAGCGAAATGAGGGTGCGGATGGTTGGGATTTGACGAATCGCCATCCATCCGGATGTAATCGAATCCCAGCTGGATGGATGGGTGTGGCCTGTAGTTTGTTCCTCATGAACTTCCATTTTCACAGCAAGGCCCGTTGATGCGGCAAATAAGATGACCGTAAACCAAATGATGAACTGGCTGTTCGTATTGATTAATAACACGGAACCAAGTGGCCATCCTGCTACAAAGATGGTCTGCGTGAGTACATTCAGGAAACCATTCGCTTTCATCAGTTCTTTTGCCGGGACCAATTGCGGAACCAAAGCTGCACTCACTGGGGCAGCGACTCCATCCAATAATGAGATCGAAGCAATGAAGCATATGACGACAATGGCAGAACCGTGACTGAAATGAAGGGTGATTCCCATGATAACGAGCAGGATTGTCTTCCACCATTGCGATTGGACAAGGATCTTTTTTAATGGGAACCTGTCGATAACGAGTGGCGCAAGCAAACTGCTGATAAACCGGAAAATCGTTGTGGTGAACGGAAGCAAACTCAAATAAAAGGCCGATCCCGTCATGGCATATATGAGTGAAATCAACCCGACTACATAAAATATATCACCGAGATTTGCAAATGCTTGCCCGACCCATAGGAAGCGAAACGATCTATTTTTCATGAATACCATCCTTATAAGATTTTTTTAGTTTAATAGAATGGTTGTAATCGTTACATTGGATTCACTCCTTGATTTGTTTTCCATGGGTCGGGCCGGTTTGGTTTATACAGATGATTTTACCATATTTCATCTACATGAAACCGTAATGCTTGCCGAATATCCAATATCGAATTATACTCCTTAGTATATGTATAAAAGGAGAAAATTTGATGATTCGACGTTTTGCTTCATATTATCTGCCGCATAAGCGGTTATTCATTATCGACTTTTTCAGTGCAGTCGTTGTTGCTGTACTTGAACTCGCATTCCCTCTCGCGGTTCAGTGGTTTATAGATACGCTGCTGCCTGGCGATGACTGGTCTGCAATTGTTACTGTAAGTGCAGGTTTATTGCTGATTTATATCATTAGTACCTTCCTGCAATTCATTGTAGGATATTGGGGTCACAAACTAGGCATAAATATTGAGACGGATATGCGTGAGGAATTATTCCAACATGTGCAAAAGCAATCTTTTCGTTTCTTTGACAACACGAAAACAGGCCATATCATGAGCCGTATCACCAATGACCTGTTCGATATCGGGGAACTCGCCCACCATGGTCCTGAAGATTTATTCATTGCCTTCATGACTTTTGTCGGTGCCTTTTGGATCATGCTGACCATCAATGTGAAACTGGCACTCGTATCTGTTTGTATATTGCCGCTCCTCGTTTTATTAATTGTCATAAGCAATTTAAAGATGAATAAAGCGTGGAAGCAAATGTATACAGAGGTTGCCGATGTCAATGCCCGTGTCGAGGATAGTGTCTCAGGAGTGAGGGTCGTTCAATCCTTCACGAATGAAGCATATGAAATGGACAGGTTTTCAACGAATAATCGCAAGTTCCGCAAAGCGAAGCTCGTTGGATATAAAGTGATGTCGTTCAGCTTATCGGGCATATACATGATGACGAGATTCATGACCCTGGCCGTATTGGTGATGGGTGCTTGGTTAACCTACCATGGGCAGCTTTCTAACGGGGAATTAGTGGCTTTCGTATTATATGTCAACGTGTTATTCAAGCCAATCGACAAAATCAGTGCTTTGATGGAGCTTTATCCAAAAGGGATGGCAGGTTTCAAGCGATTTACTGAACTGCTTGACGTCGCTCCTGATGTAGTCGATAAAAGTGATGCCATCGCAGTCAATTCCCTTTTGGGGGATATAGCTTTTAAACAGGTATCGTTTAATTATGAAGACAAAAAGCCTGTATTAAAAGGTATCGATTTAACGATAAATGCTGGGGAAACGATCGCATTTGTAGGTCCGTCAGGGGCAGGGAAAACGACGATTTGTTCATTGATCCCCCGATTTTACGATGTGAATGCGGGCTCCATTTCCATTGATGGAATCGATATCCGGGAGATGACGAAAAAGTCGTTGCGGTCCCAAATTGGGATTGTCCAGCAGGATGTATTCCTTTTTACAGGTACATTAAAGGAAAATATCGCTTATGGAATGCTTGATGCGACGGATGAAAAAATTCATGAAGCTGCTCGTAAGGCCCATTTGGAATCTTTTATCGGAGGACTTCCAGATGGTTATGAGACTCAAATCGGGGAACGGGGCCTGAAGCTATCGGGAGGACAGAAACAAAGGATTGCGATAGCGAGGATGTTCTTGAAAAATCCGCCAATATTGATTCTCGATGAAGCAACCTCCGCCCTTGATACGGAGACTGAAAGAATCATTCAGCAGGCCCTTACGGAACTTGCCGAAAACCGGACGACATTGATCATTGCGCACCGATTGGCAACCATTCGGAACGCTGACAAAATCATCGTGGTTACGGAAGAAGGTATTGCCGAAGAGGGACGTCATGATGATTTGCTTAAGAAGGGCGGCATTTTTGCCAATCTTCATCAATTACAATTTCAAAAATGATTGCCAAACCAATCCCTGGAGATTGATGGCGCTTATGCAATCTCCTTAAGCAGTGATATGATGGTGCACAAAATGAACTTGGATAAATGCCAAGTGCGTTCAGTTTGTAGACAAAAGAGATTCGGCATTATTAAATCTCGAACTTCTTTTGAACCTAAAGTTAACCCCCATTAACTGCAAAGGGAAACATGCGACATAAAGAGGGCTCTTCCACATTTTTGGTGGAAGGGCCCTTTTCTTTATTCTGCTTCTCCCACAAGCGTGAATCTTTGATTGACGTGTTTTGGATTCTCAATCTCATCTACAACGGCAATCGCGTAGTCAGCATAACTGATATAACTATTTCCCTGACTGTTTACGATGACATGATCTTTTCCTATTTTGTAAGATCCTGTGCGTATTCCTTCTGGATCGAAGAATGAAGCAGGACTAATGTATGTCCATGTGATGTCTTCTCTATTTTCTAGCTCAACCAATTGTTTCGTTGCATTGGATGCAGTCGGAATAACAAAATCAGGGAAACCAGGTGTTTCAAACAATCTTGTTGTTTTCTCTTCGTCTGCAAATAGACTGCCTGCGCCGCCTACAACCATTAATTTCGTATTCGGAGCACCTTTGAAAGCCTCAATCAACGCTTTACCGGATTCAACATACAGATGTTCTTCTCCATCCGGAGCTCTGTACGTGCTTACGACAACGTCAAATGGCTTAACATCGGATGATGTAAGACTAAAAAGATCTTTCTCCAAAACGTTTACGTCTGTGTCCGTAATTTTTGCTGCGTTTCGTACGATGGCTGTAACGTCATGCCCTTTCGTAATCGCTTCTTTCATAATAAGGCGTC
Organism: Bacillus sp. mrc49; assembly: GCF_002803435.1. NCBI lineage: Bacteria > Bacillati > Bacillota > Bacilli > Caryophanales > Bacillaceae > Bacillus > Bacillus sp. mrc49. Next base: position 75,714 of record NZ_PHNG01000690.1, read on the forward strand.
CTACTTTGCCGTTTGCGCCGATAATTCCAATCTTCATGGTGAATTCCTCCAAAAAAATTAATTTATTGTCATTAGGTTGTATATCGAACCATGGTCATATAATATTACATTAGACGTGATTATGTAAGTAGTTATTTTTATGTAACATAGTCTTAAAAACAAGACCATAAGAGAGGATGGGGATTGGATATGGTACAGAAAGGTAATTTAGATCAGGAACAACCAGAATTTTGTCCCATTACAGAAACGCAAAACGTAATCGCGGGTAAATGGAAAATCATTATTTTATGGCAACTTACTAAAGGAACAAAACGATTCGGGGAATTACAAAGATTGGTTCCGGGCATTTCCAAAGGTATTTTAACAAGTCAGCTGCGTGAACTAGAAGCGGATCGAATGGTTATAAGAAAAGTGTACCCAGAAGTGCCTCCAAAAGTCGAGTATTCCCTAGCGGAAGCTGGAAAACAGTTTATACCTACGATGGAAAGTATGGGCGCGTGGGGACGAAAATATGCGAACAATCAATGAAAGTTTCAGCTCGCTCCTTATTGGTAAATAGGCAGTGAAAATTCCTGAAGTTAACGTTGGATGATAGGAAATGATTGCGGTAAATAGCGTAACCTTTCAGACATCCTTTTTAAAGCTTTTCCTATGAAACACCGTTAGGACATCGTAAGTGATCTTAACGGTGTTTTTTTATTGGCTGTTTTCGCCTGCTTTGTTGCTATTACCAAAGCAATGCGGTGTGGTTGATTTCCCCTCCAATGCCCAGCTTTACAATAAGGGCTCATCTGTCCCGCTGCTCCCGCAGGGTACTTGCAATCTGCTCCAATCAACCTTACCTTAAAAACAAAAATCCTTACAAAAAGTTCCTTTTTATTTTATGAGAGGGTTTTCTATGTCCTCTTCATTCTGAATATTTAATTAAAATGATTTTATGGCTATTCATTCCCTTTCGTATCACAAAGGTACCCTTTATATAACCATGTTATGTAAAAGAGACTACTTACAAAATAAACACTAACCATTTAATATGAACCATGGATCGAGTTCAATTATGCGCACAGCTTTTCCATACGAATTGATCTTGCCGTTTTATTCTGTGCTGCTGTATTAATAAAGTGCATTAACTGTATTGAGCGCTACGATATGAGTCGGAGTGCTATCATTGGGGGAAATGGAATGAATGGAAAAATAGATACAAAAGTAAACTCGAAAGCGATTATGATGACTTTCATGGTGGGAGCATTTTTCGCCATTTTAAATGAAACATCAATGAATATTGCTTTGACAAAGTTAATGGATGTGTTTCACGTCGATGCTTCTACCGTACAATGGTTGGCGACCAGTTTTCTGCTCGTCATGGGTATATTGATGCCCGTTTCTGCATTATTGATTCAATGGTTCACGACGAGGCAACTGTATATTGGAATTATGACCATCTTCTTAATTGGAACCGTGGTTGCAGCTTGTGCAGTGAACTTTCAAATGTTGTTAGTGGGACGTATGTTGCAAGCCGTCGGGACGGCAGTGTCCATACCGCTTACGATGAATGCGGTCCTTCTTATGTATCCACCTGACAGACGCGGAAGAATCATGGGTATATTCGGGATCGTCATCATGTTCGCCCCAGCAGCGGGAACGACGCTATCAGGCATTGTCGTGGATACGTTAGGATGGCGTTGGTTATTCATAATCATTATTCCGTTCGCAATTTTTATCGTGCTGTTTGCATGGAAATTACTGCAGAACGTAGGAGAGGTGACTCGTCCGCGTGTGGATATCCTCTCGATTTTGCTATCCACAATCGGGATCGGCGGGACGATTTATGGCTTCAGCAGCATAGGAGAAGGATCCGGAACAGGATCTTCAAGCACCATCTGGATTATCATTGTGATAAGTAGTATGAGCTTAGTGGCGTTCGTCCGTCGACAGTTAAAATTGGAGCAACCTTTATTGGATGTACGCGTGTTCGCGTATAAAGAGTTTTCAAAAGGTATGGTTTTATTCGTCATGATCAGTATCATCATGTTCTCTTCCCAAGTCCTGCTGCCGATGTTTGGACAAGGACCACTTGGATATGAGGCGAAAACAGTTGGATTGCTATTATTGCCAGGAGCCTTGTTAAATGGTGCTTTATCACCGAAAATTGGGATATTATTTGATAAGTATGGCTCAAGAAAATTGATCATTCCTGGAACATTCCTATTGATGGTGACTATCATTATTTATAGTACCATGTCATCTTCTATACCAGCCTGGGCATTTATCTTGGTCTATATGGCATTGATGTTGTCAATCGCATCCATCATGATGCCGTCTCAAACAGGCGCTCTCAACCAATTGCCGCCTCACTTGTTTCCGCATGGAACAGCCATGTCGAATACATTACAACCAATGGCAGGTGCTTTAGGGGTTTCCACTCTCGTAAGTATCATGACGCATGGCCGGACAAGCTTCTTGGAACAAGCAGGGGTGACGCCTACAAAAGGATTGTTGAACGAAGCGATGACATATGGTTTCCATCATGCGTATTGGTTCGCACTTGTTTTATGCTGCATCGGTTTTATGACAGCCCTATTCCTTAAAAAGAAAACAGCATAACAAGGAAAACCTTCTATCACTATATGAACAGCCCCCCGTTGTTCACCGTTATCGACGATGCAGAACAAATAGATCGGAAAAAAGCACTGCCTAAATGTTAAAACTTATTGGAGTGGAGTTGGCTTGCAAGACTCCTGTGTTAAAACGCGTCCAATCGAGTGCCTTGGACACACTTATAAAAAGACTCTAGACAAGCTGTATTTCAACAAGCTTGTCTAGAGCATGAAAGGACTTGGAGATACTCCAAGTCCTTTTTTGGCGGGGAACGATCATTCATCGCATCGTGGGCCTTGGACGGAAGTGGCGTTTAAAAGCCGCTAATTGCTTAAATAGAGGCTTAAATCTAATAGGTTAGCCTATATCAATAGGATTTGAGGTGCATACAATAAAGGGTAGACGGAGAGGACACATACTAGAAAAGAGTAAGGAGTGCAAATCGTGAAAGTAATGACCATATTAGGGACTCGGCCTGAAATCATCAGATTAAGTCTCATTATAAAGAAATTGGATCAGTATGCCGATTCACATATTCTCGTACACACCGGACAGAATTTCACCTCATCCTTAAGTGAGATTTTCTTCCAACAGCTTCAGGTAAGGAAGCCTGATTATGTCTTGCTGAATCAACAGAAAACCCTCGGCGAACAGTTAGCTGCCATTTTCAAGGATTTGGAAACCATCCTCTTAAATGAAAAGCCGGATAAAGTATTGGTGTTGGGGGATACGAACTCCGGGCTCAGCTCCATTCTAGCAGAAAGACTGGGAATACCGGTCATTCACATGGAAGCTGGAAACCGTTGCTTTGATCTTGAAGTACCAGAGGAGAAAAACCGACGGATCATCGATGCCGTTTCAAGCTTGAATTTACCTTACACACCTCAAAGTAAGGAGAATCTGTTGAACGAAGGAATTCCAAGTAAAAGGATCTATTTATCGGGAAACCCGATTCATGAGGTCTTGAACCACTTCAATAATGAGATTGAGCAAAGCTTTATTTTGGACAAAATCAACTTGGAAAAAGAGGATTATTTCCTCGTAACTATCCATCGTGCGGAAAATGTTGATTATGAAGACCGTTTGCTTGAAATCATGAAGGGCATTAATTTAGTTGCCGAAACGTATCAAAAAAGAGTCATTTGCAGTTTACATCCCCGGACAAAATCCCGCATAGAACGCAGTCCCCAATTAGATGTACACCCGCTGATTGAATTTCACGAGCCCTTCGGTTTTTTCGACTTCGTGAAGCTTGAGAAAAATGCCTATTGTGTATTGACCGACAGTGGTACCGTCCAAGAAGAATGTTGTTTATTCCATGTTCCTGCCGTTACCGTCCGGAAAACGACTGAAAGGCCGGAAACGATTGAGTCTGGCAGTAATATGTTATCGGGGATAAATGCTAAACAAATCCTCAATTGTGTGAACATTATGGTTAACCAACAAAAAGACTGGTCTTTTCCAGAGGGGTACGACCATAAAAACGTATCAGATAAAGTCCTTAAAATTATACTGGGAGGCCATGAAATTGATTAAGAATCGTAAAATTTTAGTAACAGGCGGTACAGGCTCGTGGGGATATGAATTGGTTCGGCAATTATTGGATTTTGAACCAAGTGAAATTCGGATTTTCTCCAGGAATGAATCAAATCAATTCACGATGAAACAGGAATTCGATAATAATCCAAAGCTGCAATTCATCATTGGCGACGTAAAAGAAAAGGAAGCATTGGTAGAGGCATGCCAAGGTGTCGATTATATTTTCCATTTGGCAGCTTTAAAGCATGTGCCTGTATGTGAAGATCAACCGATCGAAGCGCTAAAAACGAACGTGATAGGAACACAGAATGTAATAGAAGCAGCCATTAGCTGTAATGTACATTCCGTGGTGAACATTTCCACCGACAAAGCGTCCAATCCATCCAATTTTTATGGTCTTTCAAAAGCTATGGCGGAAAGATTGATCATCCATGCTAATACGTTAAACACGAAAACCAGATTCGTGTGTATCCGCGGTGGCAATGTTTTAGGAACCAACGGAAGCGTCATTCACGTCTTCAAAAAGCAAATTAAAGAAAAAGGGAAAATCGGTATAACCGACTTGAATATGACCAGGTTCTTTTTGACCATTCAAGAAGCGATAAAATTAGTATTCAAAGCAACGTTTGAAAGTGTCGGCGGAGAAATATTCGTGATGAAGATGCCTTCCTGTAAAATCATCGACCTTGCTGAAGTGTTGATCGAAGCATCGAAAAAGACAGATGTGGAAGTCGAGGTCCTGGGTATACGTCCGGGCGAAAAGCTCCATGAAATCCTGCTATCGGAATATGAAAGCACGACGGCCATTGCTTATGATGATGAATATTATGTCATCCTTCCAGCCATCCACATCAAGGGGATAAAGGAGCATTATGCCCAATACCAGCCTGTCAGTTTGGAAGATTATAACTCTGCCACTGGGTTGATCGATAAATCAAAAATCAAGGAAATGTTAAAGAATGGGGGCTTCATTTAACATGAAGGTACTAGTACTTGGTGGACAAGGAATGGCAGGCCATGTAATAAAAGACTATTTCACTCAGGACTCCAAGTATCATGTAACATATACGACGCGGGATCCGAATGATGTAAAGGGATTGTATTTGGATGTAACCGACGTAACGAGTCTTGAAGAAGTAATGGATAAGGTGAAACCGGACATCACGATAAATTGCATCGGTATTTTAAATGATCATGCAAGTGATAATACAAAACTAGCTTTTCAGGTTAACAGTGTATTTCCGCATCAGCTTGTTAAGCTGACTGAACGCAATAATGGGAAATTGATTCATATTAGTACGGATTGTGTCTTTTCAGGTTCAACAGGGGATTATACGGAGAAGGATACACCTGATAGTTCCACGATTTATGGTCAATCAAAACACTTGGGTGAAATAATAAGTGAAAAACATTTGACCATCCGTACCTCCATTATTGGACCGGAGTTAAAGGAAGACGGAATTGGTTTATTTCTTTGGTTCATGAAGCAAAAAGGTGAGATCAAGGGATTCGAAAAAGTGTTTTGGAACGGGGTGACAACGCTCGAACTGGCTAAGGTGCTGGACAGGATGATTCAGCAGAAGATTACTGGATTATATCATCTTGGGTCAGATGAAAAAATATCAAAAGCGGCACTATTAAAATTGCTGCAGCAAATTTTTCAAAAAACCGATGTCGAAATCATTCCTGATTCATCCATGCATTTAGATCGATCCATAAAGAATACAAGAATTGATTTTCAATATAAAATGCCTACGTACCAAGAGATGTTAGCGGAATTGAAAAAATGGATGGAAAAGAAATCCGGACAAACGTTTGAATAAGTTATCATGACATTCAATTAAGAATGGACTCGGTATGTAACTATCTCTTCGTACAGGAAACTTACCATTTAATAGGGCGAGCCAAAAAACTCCATCCTATTAAATGGTATCCACTTTTTAGTGATGATAAAGGTGGATGAATCAAGTTTCCTGGCGGGGAGTTGAACAAAATGTAAGCGTTATCATTATTGAGTTAGTTCCTGCTTAGGTTTATTTTTATAAGAAAGAAGGGTTAAGTCATGGAATTCCCTTAACCCGAAGAATCATCGATTGGCACCTCATCAAAAGGTTCTTGAGAATGTCCAGGTAACTACCGTTCACTTGAGAAAGAATAGGTTTCGGATAACCCTTGAAAGATATCTGTCTTTGGATCCCAATTCAGCGATTGCCGGGCTTTCCTGTTATCGAGGCAGCTGTGCTTGATATCGCCAGTCCTTTCGACTGAATGAAGGGTTTCCACGGCAGAGCCATGTATTTGCGTAAGCATATTCAGCAGTTGGTTTACTGATGTTTTTTGTGCAGTACTGACCTGGATCGTTTCTTGATTGCCGTGATTAACCGAGGCGGTATTTGCTCTGACAATATCCTTCACATAGATAAAATCACGCGTTTGTTCACCATCACCGTGTATGCGTAAAGGCAGCCCTTTTTTTATCCTTTCTAAAAAGACAGCGACGACTCCGCCTTCACCCTTTGCCGTCTGTCTAGGACCATACACATTTCCATAACGGAGAATCGTATACTCGAGACCATATAGCTGATGAAAAATACGGATATAAGCTTCCGCCGCTAACTTGGATAGACCATAATAAGAAACCGGTCCGGTCGGGTCACTTTCTGAGATCAAGTCCTTCTGTAAATTCCCATAGACTCCTGAAGTGGAAGAGAAAATCAGCTTCCTTACAGAAGCTTCCTGACATGCCTTGAGCATATTGATCGTTCCGTTGACATTAACATCAGCATCATACTGGGGATCGAGGATGGAGCGAGCCACATCTGCCTGTGCTGCCAGATGGAAGACCACGTCAGGCTTTACCTTCATGATCGTTTGAGCAGCTTCCTTGCTGCGTATATCTTCAGTATGGATGACGGCATTGGGATGTACATAATCGATGTGTCCGGATATCATATTATCCAATACATGTACCTCGGCACCATTCATGATAAGTTCTTCCACAAGGTGGGAACCGATGAACCCCGCCCCACCAGTTACTATAGCCTTCATGCATCATACCCCTTTTATCTATTTTTAGTATTGTATGTTAGCTGATTCATATTGGCTTAAGCTGTTACCTAGCATTCTTTAGAAAAAAAGCTACAGAAAGATGCTGAAATCCAATTGCCGGTCAGCATCTTTTTGTAGCTAGATATTATTTCTCTTTTGGGATAATGCATTTTCGTATACACCCAGCACATTTTGAACCGCTTTATCTGGGGACCAATGATCCATTCCCCACGTCAGGGCATTAACTCCAAGATTGTTGCGATAGGAATCATGTTCTAATAAATATTGGATATGGGTGGATAACATCTGCTCATCCCCGGCAGGTGATAATACCCCCGTGATTCCATGATCAATGATTTCAGGAATTCCTCCAACATCACTGGCAATGACAGCCATTCCGGAGATTTGCGCTTCTATTACCGACAAAGGTTGATTTTCCATCAAAGTAGGCAGTACAAAGATATCCGAAATGGATAATAAATAAGGAATATCATCCCGTCTGCCTAAAAAGACCACATCATCTTCCAAACGAAGAGCTTTCGTTTTATTTTTCAGCTCCGTTTCCATCGGGCCGTCCCCAGCAATCCAGCAAACCCAATCGGTTCTGGATTTTTTTAATTGAGATAGTGCATGTAATAAATGATGCACTCCTTTGAACTCACTCAGCCGGCCTGTATAAATTAGCACTTTCTTCTTTTCGGGTCGTTCGATTTCGGTTTTGTCATCCACCCGTTTCAGGAAGGCCTCGGTATCATAGCCATAATGAAAAACACTCAGTTGTTCTTTTGGAACTTTAAATTCATCAGTTAATACATCCCTCATCCATTCATTCGCCACTATCGTATGGTCAGCAGAAGTCGCCCCATCATATTCCAATTGATCAAAATGATCACGGCCTTCTTTTGCGATGCTCTGTTTAGGGACTTTAGAGCTATAGTAAGCACTCCTAAGTTCATGGGCAACACAACCGTGAAGCGTAGCGACGAGCGCTGTTTCTTTCGCTCTGATCCGGTTAATGCAGACAGTTGAAAAGATATCTTGCGTATGAATGACATCATATTTTTCCAGTCCTAAATAATCGGCCCCCTTCTGAAAGAAATCACACCGAGTTTCGTAATAGTGGATGATTGGATCAGGATGAGTGGGGGAATTATGCTGTTTCATGTATTGTAAAACCTCTTCGGAAAGCAATTCATCCATATCTATCCTGCGGTTTTCGTTAATGATGTGGACATATTCATGATTTTCACCGTAGCTAAGAAAGTCGACCTCATGCCCTAATGTTACAAGCTTATCCTTTAATTGCTGCATATAGTTCCAGACACCGCCAACATGTGGCGTGACCCAAAAAGTGGCAAGTAATATCTTCATGGCAATCTCCCCTTTGTTCATATTATTGAATGATCGAGCGTTATGTAACTCGTTATGAGCATTCGCTAAAAATGGGCTGTCAAGAGCCAACACATTATGTAGCTGGTTTAGGGGGCAAATAGAAAACATGAAATATATAAGGACGGGTACTTGTCCCACCATTTAGTACCCGCCCTGAAGCTATTCAAAAATGGCGCAACATCACCATTTACCGCTAAGAATCAATCAGTTGGAATAAGCAGCTGCGAAAAAACTCTCCGGTCCAGTACGGGTCGGTGCGATGACGATCCCGCTAGGTGTGCTGATGAATGCTTGATAGACCAAAAAGTTACTGGGTGCAGGTGGATTAAAGTCCGCACCGGACAATGAAATGATCGTTTCGGAGGCAACCCCCAAACCAGCTACCGGTAAGGTTTGTTGAGCGGAATAAACTAGAACCCTGCCGACACCTGAGCCCCTGTAAATCTCGATGTTGATGGGAGTCAAAATCGCGGCCAAGCTGCTTAAAGTAGCCGTGAAAGTGAATTCAACTCGAAGATTAGCTCCGGATCCGGTCGTATTAAGCCCCAATGAACCGAACAACGCTGGAGTTGCACTTACAGGTATGGAAATGGAATCCCGATAACTAGCATTCTGTGAAGTCTGAGCATCTAAAAATTTCCCCATATTGTTAACACCTCTTTTATTATGGAATACTCTAATATATTAAAGTGGCGCATGATTCGTATAGACGAGTTGTTCACTATCAAAAAAAATAGTCGGATTTTCAGCGGGGAAGCCTATGTCCAGGACTTCAAGGGAGTTTGCCCTTCAGTTTCAATGGGCAAACAAACGGTTACCCTTCATACGTTCAAGAACTATTCTGTCTTCGAGTGTGGTCGCCGATGTGGAGCTAGAGGAAAGAGGGTACAACGGTCCGGCATGGGGCCCAAATGAGTTAATTTCCCCTTTGGGCTGTGGATGTGAGAACAGCCCATGGCAATCAAGAAGATGCAGACATAATGTAATAGGGAAACTGTGTTTAAGATGGCGATTCATGCACCGCTAGAGATGGATGGCTTCACAAGTTGGTTTGGAGGAGGAAATAAGGTCTTTCCTGCCGCTCACTGGACAGACATTAAACATAGGGCAATCGTAGCGGTTATTTAGATCATTAACGAATGGATGAGAAGTCAATGAAGCAACGAAGGAAATTAATAATCACAGGGGCAAGCGGATTCACGGGCCAGCATGCATGTGCCCATTTTTTAAAAGCAGGCTATGACATTACAGCCGTTTCACGGAAAAAGATAAATGTAGATGCTCAGATTACCATGGAATATTGTGATCTTACGAACGGCAACGAGGTTTATCAGCTTGTCAAAAAGATCAAACCTCAGTATGTCCTTCATTTGGCAGGCCAAAATCACGTTGGTGCATCATGGGTGGATCCATTATCGACTTTAGAGGCAAATTCCATGTCCACAGCCTACTTGATCGATGCCTTACGCAGGGAAAGTCCAACCTGCAAAATCGTGATAGTTGGCTCAGCTCTCCAATTTGACCCTGCCTCCCTCAATTCGATTCCCCATCCTTATAGTTTGAGTAAGACACTTCAAGTACTTATTGCAGAATCCTGGGCAGCTTTATATAACATGGAAGTCATCATTGCCAAGCCGTCCAATTTGATCGGACCAGGTTTATCCACTGGGGTTTGTTCCATTTTTGCGCAAAAAATCATTGAAATGGAAAAGAAAGGATCAGAAAAGGTGCTTGAAGTCGAAAATCCCAACGCTCAACGTGATTTCTTGGACGTTAGAGATGCAGTGAGAGCTTATGATTTTCTGTTGAAGGATGGGAAGTCTGGCGAAACGTATGACGTTGCTTCAGGTCATACTTGTTCTTTGGGGCAAATCATTGAAGGGTATAGGACTGTAACGAAGGAAGAAATAAAAATGAGCGCACAGAGCAATGATTTAATCGACAATAAGCCAGCAATCCAACCTATTAAGCTGGTGAATTTGGGATGGAAGCCAAGTATTCCGCTTGAAACATCTATAAGGGATATCCTTACCTTTTACCGAGAGTTAAACTGACGAAGAAAAGGGCCTATATTAAGTGAAAGTTATTTTGGGAGGGTAGGCAATGGAGCCGAAAGTATCAATCATTATTCCATTTTATAATTGCCCCTATATCGATCAAGCCATTCAAAGTGCACTTGATCAAACTTATACGAACATAGAAATCATCGTGGTGGATGATGGATCGACCGATTTCACTGAGAAAATCGAGCCATTCCTTACGAAAATCCGTTATGAAAAAAAAGAAAACGGGGGAACCGCTACTGCGTTGAATCATGGAATCCATGCTGCTGCGGGTGAATATGTCGCATGGTTAAGCTCGGATGATTACTTTCTGCCAGAAAAGGTATCAAATCAAATTTCCTTTATGCTCGAACATGATGCAGAGGTGAGCTTTACGAATTTTGATAGTATCAATAAGGACGAAGAAATCATTCTGTCTTGGACGGGAGAACGCTTTACGGATATAGAAAACGGAGTGTACCATGCATTTTTACTTCGTAATGCCGTGAATGGCTGCACCGTGGTGTTGAAGAAGGACGTATTCGATGTGGTCGGCTATTTTAATACCTATCACCGTTATACGCATGATTATGAAATGTGGCTTCGTCTGTTAGTCAATGGGTATAAAATGTATTATCTGGATGAAGTTCTCACAAAATTCAGGATACACGAAGGGTCTGGTACAAGTAGATTCCAGCCTGAAATGCTAGCGGATATTCTCACGATTGAAAGCCATTATCGTCCAATTCTTAAAAAGAACTTGAAAAATTTATAGACTCTTTTCGTAAGGATCGTTGTTTTTCAAATGAAACGATTTAAGGTTGATTGGAGTGGCGGACTCCTGCTTGAGCAGCTGGATAGGCGGGACAATACAAGGTTCACGCGAGGCTCACTGCCGGCCTTCTATAATGATGAGCACCTGAGGGTAAATCGACTACACCGGATTACTTGGTGAATGGCAACAAAGTATGAGAAAACAGCCCATTCATAAAAAGAGCTTTTTGGAAGAGGGGGGAGTACATTTATGTCTGAAGGTGTACTGGATATTTTTATGCATGTTCCCAAAACAGGGGGAACGACGATCAATGAAATATTAAAAAAACAATACAAACTTAGAGAAATATATGATCATGACTCGTTCGAAAAGAAGATGATGAAGCTGTCCGAGTTAACGGAACAGGAAAAGAGGAATATCAAAGCGGTTTCCGGTCATTATTTCTATGGAATACATGAGGAGTTTTCAAAACCATTCCATTATTTTACGATGCTGCGCGACCCTGTAGATCGGGTCATTTCCGCTTATTATTTTTTAAGGGACTACCCAGGTTACGAAATGGTAAAAGATATGTCATTGGAGGAATTTGTAGTAAAAGGTCCCGAAGCATCGAATCTGCAAACATTGATGGTATGCGGGAGTAAGGAAATACCTGATTTGGAAAAAGCGAAGGAGAATCTTAAAACATTTTCAGTGGTTGGAGTCACCGAGTTGTTCAATGAAACCCTTTATTGCTTGAAAAAGCAACTTACCTGGGAAGATATACACTATACTAGAAAAAATATTACAAAAAAACGACTGGCAAAAAAAGAAATACCATCGGAATTAATAAACTTAATCAAGCAATATAACCACCTGGATATGTCCCTATACGATTTTGCAAAGGAACTGCTTCATGAAAAGCTTCAAACGTTGACAGTAGTTGAGCGTCAGCAATTGGAAGAATTCAAGCTTAAGCAGGGCTCCTGAATTAAACAGCTAGGGAAATGTCTCAATAAAATAAACGACAGCCGGAAAGAAATAATTCCGGCTGTTTTTCTTACTATTCAGAGGATATTCCTAGGGTTTCGAGCATTTCGATGAAATTGCGGGCATATAAATCTGGACTGAAATTCTTGATTACGTGCTCAAGCGCGTTCTCCCGTATACTTTCCCTCAGGCTCTCGTTATTCATTAGCTCCTTCGCCTCTTTGACGGCACTATCAATGTTGCCTAACGTATAAAATTTCCCTGTTTGATCATGGATGATGGAACTTCTTACACCATCGGAATCGGTCGTGAGCACCGGGCACCTGCAACTCATTGCTTCAAGCAATGCATAAGGAGCCCCCTCCACCTTGGAGGTGGAACATAAAAAGCCACCTGAATCCCCGATTACAGAGAAAAAATCGGCCATTTGCGAATTCGGAACATTCGAGTGCAAAGTAAGTCTGCTTTTCAAATTTAACCGCCTGACCGTTTTATCGAATTTGTTTCTTTCAATGGGGTCACTTAATGTGGGGTCTTCAAACATAAGTAATCGGATATCCGGATTGTAATTGTTGATTAGTTGATATCCTATCTTCAGGAATTCACTCCAATTCTTGTTATCTTCGATTCTTCCGATCCAGGCGATTTTTTTATAGCCATCCAAGGACATTTCTTTGTGTGAGAATTGAGTGGTATCAAAACAATTATTAAAAGAGAAAGTTGGAAAGGACGGGTAAAGTTCATCCAATAGCTGCATGATATGTGGCGTTTTCGGATTAAGGAACCCATCTGCATGTTCATTGACAACTTCAATGGCATTGGTAAGTGCCTTTCTGGCGACATGTTTCGGACCATATCCCTGTATTTCTATGATCATTTTTCCTTTATAGCCCATGGACCTGAATCTGGGCAAAGTATTGAAATCCGAAACGATGACGATAGCGGCATAGTTCCCATATTCCAATATTTCCTTGATTTCATCATTGTCATTCGTTACGAATGTTGGGGCACTATGGTCATTCAAGTATTTCCTTCTGTTTTCATAATAAAGAAAATGAGCATGGATACCGCGCTCTTTCAGCGCGATAAATCGCTGCCGATTCAATGTTTCCACACCGCCACTCGGAACGTAGAAAACAAACAAAATATTCATTCTTCCCCTCCTCATAAAAATGGAGCAACAGGGCTCTGGGTTTTTAATTTCATATTATCTGAACAAACCACCTATCCCTCCAATTCGAATGGATACGACCATCTAATATACGTATGACATGTATGATGGTTTTATAGCCGTTTTAATTTCAGTAATGACAAGACTAGGGAATGGAACACATCTTATACGTGTGAAATAAATATAACCATGGAAGAGTTCATCCCTATCCATAACGCATGGTTAGACAATCATTACTTGAAAGGCGGTTCGTACATGTCAAAAGTATCGATCATTGTTCCATTCTACAATTGTCCATACATTGAAAAAGCTTTGGAGAGTTTAATCAATCAAACCTACAAAAATATTGAAATAATCGTAGTTGATGATGGCTCTACATTATATTCAGAAAAAATCGAACCGTTTCTAGATAAAATCCTATTTATCAAAAAGGAAAATGGCGGAACAGCGAGTGCCTTGAATACTGGCATCGAACATGCAACAGGTGATTATTTATGCTGGCTTAGTTCTGATGACATCTTTTACCCGGAAAAAACGGAAATCCAGTTACGTTTAATGGAAAGGGAAAATGCCCAATTCAGCTATACGAGTTATTATTGCATCGATGAAAACGGAGAAATCATCACCCCGATCATTGGGATCAATCCGCCCACACGCCTTGAATTCATTAAAGCGATGATCAAGGGGAATATTATCAATGGCTGCTCCGTCATGATTCAGAAAAAGATATTTGAGCAAATCGGGGTTTTTGACGAAGCCCTCCTATACACACACGATTATGATTTATGGCTGCGCATCATGCAAAACTACAAATTTCACTTTGTGCCCAAACCGTTATTACAATATCGAATCCATACTCAAATGGGGACCAAGAAATATGCAGGCAGCATTAAAAGGGAAAATCGGTTCGTTGTCAATCGACATCATGCAAAAATGAAGCAATTGTTAGTGATGGAGCTGAGGAACCAGTAGGGAAATAGCCTTTCTCAAAGGGGCATATAGTTGGGGGCTTTAGCCTGGTGGTGTCTCCCTTGGACTCGCATACCGGATCCATCATTTCATCTTGCATGATAACTAAACTGGAAAAGAAGGCCCTTGAGGGGCTTTTTTTGTTGAGTGAATTGAGTGGCCCTTCTTCATGCATTGACTCTTTTTCAGACACAAGTCTATAGCATCCAAAGCTTTGATTGCATATCTTATAGAAGTTGCATATATGGCGGGGATGACATTTGTTTTGTTATGGGGTAATGGACATCGGACGAGCGCCAATGGCTTGGATTGTGATTGAAGTTATTGAAACAGCTCCTTTAAAAAGGAAATGCTTTGTAGGAGGATAACATGAGAAAGCTTATTGTTTTCGCGTTTATTGGATTTTTGGCTCAGCTAATCGATGGTTCTTTAGGAATGGCATATGGAGTTACATCCACCTCTTTGTTGTTGACTTTCGGAATCGCTCCGGCTGTAGCCTCTGCATCCGTCCATTTGGCGGAAGTCGTGACAACGGCGGCATCTGGCGTTTCTCATTTGAAATTCGGGAATGTCGATCGCAACGCGCTTTTTAAATTGATCATCCCCGGATCGATCGGGGCATTTGCAGGAGCGTGTTTTTTAAGTCAATTGCCTGGTGAAGTGATTAAACCGTATATTTCCTTGTTTTTACTGATTCTTGGCGCATTTGTCCTTTTTCGTTTTTTAAGTACGACTAAAACAAGTGAAAAGAAATCAATTAATCTCTCAAGAAAAAAATCGGTACTATTGGGACTTGTAGCCGGCTTTGCCGATGCAACCGGCGGGGGTGGATGGGGACCCATCACCACTCCAGTTCTACTATCACAAAAAGGAGTCCCTGCCAGAAAAGTGGTGGGTACCGTTGATACAAGTGAATTCGCGATTGCCGTTTCAGCAACCCTTGGTTTTCTCATTGCCCTGGGGTGGCAGGACGTGAATTGGTTTTGGGTCATCTCCTTGATGGCTGGGGGAATCATTGCCGCTCCCATTGCTGCATGGATCGTAACAAAATTGCCTTCGCATTTATTGGGTGTCCTCGTTGGGGGCTTCATCGTTCTGACGAATGCGCGAACGTTGATCGTCACTTGTGGCGTCGATTATTGGGCTATGGCCATTTATTTGCTGATATTGCTTGGGTGGGCAGGTTCCTTGATTTTTGTCATCCGGAATAATAAAAAACGGTAAAAGGGGAAATAGTGTGAGTCAACATGAGAATATCCATAAACATGTTTTTTCAATTACGAAACAGCATAGGCAAGCGCTGCACGGACATAAAAGCTATATTCTTTGGTTTACAGGATTATCAGGTTCAGGTAAGTCCACCATCGCAAATATGGTTGAGGCCAGGCTTCATGCAAAAGGTATTTCGACGTATATATTAGATGGAGATAACTTACGAAATGGTCTGAATGAAGATCTTGGCTTCAGTGCGAATGACCGGAAAGAGAATATAAGGCGAATAGGAGAAATGTCCAAAATTTTTGTTGATAGCGGAATCGTCGTATTGGCCACATTCATATCTCCCTATGCCAATGACCGCAAGGATGTCAGAAAAAAGGTGAAAACCGATGAATTTATCGAGATATATGTAAAGTGTCCGATTGAAGCCTGTGAAGAACGGGATCCAAAAGGATTGTATAAGAAAGCTAGAATTGGTGAAATCACTCACTTTACAGGCGTATCGGCTCCTTATGAAGAACCGGAGAATCCGGAAATCATCATTGAAACGAGTCAGAACACGATAGAGGAATGCGTGCAGCAAATCATCGACTATTTAGTCGATGATGGTATGTGATGTCGGTTTGAAAAGGAGCATATAAAACGAATGAAATCAAATGATTGAGAGGTTATATATGAATGTTCAATGGAACACTATCGATCCGCATGGCGGCAAACTGATCCAGCGTGAATTAACGGAAAAGGCCAGAAAACAGTATTTGGATATGTGCGAATCCTTATTTTCACTGACAATATCTAAATGGATTGCGTCTGATTTGGAAATGATTTCAAATGGTGGGTTTAGTCCACTAATTGGATTCATGGGAATAGCGGATTACGAAAGTGTCATTAATGATATGCATTTAGCGAACGGATTGCCATGGACGATACCCATCACTCTCCCTGTAACGAAGGAAGAGGCAGGGCAAATGAAAATTGGCGATGAAGTCGCGTTATACACGGATGAAGGAGAGTTTGCCGGCATCATTTTAGTTGAAGAGAAATTTGAATACGATAAACATCAGGAAGCAAAACTTGTGTATAAAACAGTGGATCATAACCATCCTGGAGTGAAAAAACTGTTTGGTCAGGGGGACATATATGTAGCAGGACCTATTCATCACGTAAACAAGGCCTCACATAAGCCCTTTGAAAAATTTCATTTGAATCCTGCACAAACAAGAAAGATGTTCGCTGAACTAGGTTGGAAGACGGTGGTAGGCTTTCAGACGAGGAATCCTGTACATCGGGCTCATGAATATTTGCAAAAAACAGCTTTGGAAACCGTTGATGGACTCCTATTGCACCCTCTGGTCGGCGAGACGAAAGAGGATGATATACCAGCAAATATTCGAATGGAAAGCTATCAGGCCCTATTAAAAAGTTACTACCCCACGAATCGGGTTTTGCTTGCCATTTATCCTGCTGCCATGCGCTATGCAGGTCCTCGGGAAGCGGTCTTTCATGCCATCGTCCGCAAGAATTATGGGTGCACCCATTTTATTGTTGGCCGTGATCATGCGGGTGTTGGCGATTATTATGGCACGTATGAGGCCCAAGAAATTTTCAGCCAGTTCGACCCGGTGAAGATTGGCATAAAACCGTTGTTCTTTGAGCATAGCTTTTACTGTAAAAAGTGTTTGAATATGGCGTCCTTGAAAACTTGTCCACATACAGAAGAAGATAGATTCATATTAAGTGGGACGAAAGTCAGGGAAATGTTGCGGAAGGGACTGATTCCACCGTTGGAGTTCACCCGTCCGGAAGTGGCAGAAATACTGATAAGAGGCATGAAGCTAAATGATAAAGGCAAGTAAACGATTCAGCATTCTTGCTTGGGATATCTCACTTAACAAACCTATGAAAACCCGAGCTTTCCAACCATGAATAATACTAGAAAAAATCAATTCGGACTCCAGGTTTACAGACCATACCCATCTCTTGTATGGTCCTGTTGTGTAAAACAGTGACCTATAAAATGTACAAAAGGTAAGCTGCCTGAAATCAATCAGGCAGCCTTCTGTTTTTTCCTCTGGAGAATCCACATTTCTGTCACTCCCGAACCGAGCAACACGCCTATAACGATCAATATCAGCCCGATGAAATGTGAAGGCAGGATTGCTTCTTTCAGAAAAATGACAGCCCCTACCAATGCGAATAAGGTATTTAAATTAAGAAATATGGAGGATTCCGCTGCACCGACCTGCCCAATAGCATAATTGTAGCTCATATGCCCCAGCGCAGTGGCAAAAATTGCCGAAAAGAAGAAAGCTCCCCACATGGAAGGGGGGGCAGCGGCAAGTGAAGATAAACCGTCCGGTTCCTTCCAAAAGCTGATGGCAAAAAGAATGAAAGAACCGAATAGCATCATATAGCCGGTCAATAGCCGTGGATCCATCGTTTTCGCCGCTTGATTAATCAAAATGAAGCTCAGCGCCTGTGAAAGGATGGATAACAGGATATCGACATCTCCGAGATTGATAGAATGGACGCCACCGCCTCCTGCCATGACGGTAAAGCTTACGCCCAAAGCGCCGCATAGAAAACCAAGAAGGCGGATCAATGTAGGTTTTTGGCGAAAGAAAACCATGGTCAAGATGACTGTCAATATCGGTCCCATACCCAAAATCAACCCAGCATTGGAGCCGGACGTCCTTGTTAACCCTTCAGCTAAGAAATAATGGTGAAAAACGACACTCAATAACGCTCCGCCAAAAACGTAAAATAGCTCCTTCTTCTTAGGGAGGCGTATCAGGCCTAGATAAAAAAGAATAAGAATGACGATAACTGAAGCTGTAAAGATCCTTAATGCTGTTATGGTTACTGGTTGCGTATTCATAACGATAAATTTAAGGACGGAAACGTTTAATCCCCAGGTGATCATGATGCCTGTAAGTAACATGTAAATTTTTACATAACTCATTCAAAACAACCCTTCCAAATTATTTAGCAATTGATTCAGTATAGCAAAGAGTGTAAATGTTAGGAACCTGGATAATGTAAAATACAATCTGCTAATCACTCAAAACGTGGGAGAAACCATGATTTTCATTACCATTAAATGGATTAATTCCTATTTTTCTCATGAAAAGAGCTGTAAATGTGTCAAATAAAAATTTAATTTCAAATTATCTAACTTTTCTATTGTTTTTGGTAGGGTTTTCATTTACAATTTCCTTATGAATTACCAAACCGGTTTAGTAAAATTATTCTTTTTCACTAAACCGATTTACTAACGAAAGCGGTTTGAATCACAACAGTAGCTTGGATTTGTGATTGGCCGAAAGAAGGAGGTACTGCATTGTCATCAAAATATGGTGTTTTAACGCTGGGTGACGCCATGATTACGCTAAATCCGGAAGAGACAGGACCTTTACGCTTCGTAAACCGTTTTGAGCGAAAAGTAGGAGGGGCCGAGCTGAATTTTGCCATTGGCTGTGCAAGACTTGACATGCGCGTGAAATGGCTTAGCCGGTTAGGAAATGATGAATTTGGCAGGGTGATATATAATTTCGCACGTGGAGAAGGCATTGATGTGAGTGACGTTGCCTTTGTATCCGGGTATCCTACATCTCTAAACTTTAAAGAAATTCGTGAGGATGGGTCGGGAAAGACTTTTTATTACCGGCATCAATCACCCATCTTGACTTTAAAGCCCGAAGATATAACAGGGAGCATGTTTGATGGGATTGATCTCGTCCATCTAACTGGAGTTTTTCTGGCGATAGATCCGAGGAATATACATATAGCCAAGCGTGTCATGGAAATGGCGAAACAAAAAGACATCCCTGTTTCATTCGATCCGAATATACGCTTGAAGCTCTGGTCCATCGAGGAAGCGAGAGCCGTCTATTCAGATCTATTCGGTTATGTGGATATTTTGCTTTCAGGTTTAGATGAAATAAGGCTGATTACAGGTAATGACTCGGAGGAATCCTTGGCGGAATTCGCAAAAGTAAATGGCGTTGAACAGCTTGTCATCAAAGATGGGGAAAACGGTTCAAAACTATATAACAAGGGCGAATGGCATAAAAAAGAAGCTTTCCCAGTTATGCCGGTTGACACTGTGGGTGCTGGGGATGGCTATGACGCAGGGTATATATACGGATACCTGCAAGGATTACCGATCGATGAAAGATTGACATTCGCCAATGCCGTCGGGGCAATTGTCACCACTGTTTCCGGTGATAATGAAGGATTGCCATACTTGGATGAAGTACTGCCGTTCATCCGCAAAGAAGCAGTTGTTGAAAGATAGACAATAGAAACAATGAGGAGGGAGAATATGGCAACAGTAACGATACAAGCAGAGGAAGCCAAACGATTGGTCATACAAAAATTGACTGAAGCGGGATTGGAGGAAGTAAGTGCCGAAAAAGTGGCAGAGGTACTGGTTCATGCTGATCTAAGAAATGTCAATTCGCATGGGGTATTGCGAACGGAGCATTACGTAAATCGGATAAAAGCCGGCGGTATCAATCTTGATCCGCAAATATCCTTTGAAAAGACTGGACCTGTTACGGGTGTTGTTGATGGGGACGATGGATTCGGACATGTGATTGGTGAAGAGGCGATGAATCACGCAATCGAAATGGCACGAAATAATGGTATCGGGATGGTGACCGCATGTAATAGCAGCCATTGCGGAGCGCTAAGCTATTTTGTCCAAAAAGCAACTGATGCGAAGTTGATCGGGATTGCGATGTCACATACGGATAAGATTGTCGTTCCATTCGGAGGAAAGACTTCATTTCTAGGAACAAATCCAATTGCATACGGAGTGCCTGCCAAAAGTAAGAAGCCCTTCATCCTGGATATGGCAACTTCAAATGCTGCATTGGGGAAAATCCTTCAGGCAAAAGAAGAAGGCAAGGAAATTCCTGAAGGCTGGGGAGTCGATGAAAATGGGGCTCCTGTGACGGATCCAAATCAAGTCGTTTCCCTTTCCCCTTTCGGCGGCCCAAAAGGTTATGGCCTATCCGTGATTGTCGATGTATTTTCCGGATTATTGGCAGGTGCAGCGTTTGGACCACATATCGGGAAAATGTATGATGATCTTGATAAGAAACGGAAACTTGGACATTACTTTTGTGTAATCAATCCTTCTTATTTTACGGATTCGGATATATTTCTGGAGCAAATGGATCGAATGATCGAAGAATTGCAACAGGTTGAGCCTGCTCCTGGATTCGATCGAGTATACATCCCAGGTGAAATTGAACAAATCAATGAAGAAAAAAACCTAAAAGAAGGTATTACGATAGCTTCGACTGTTTATGAATTTCTTACAAAGTAGGTGAAAAAATGAAAGCGGTTCAAGTACGGAAAGCACATGAGCTGGTCATACAGGAAGTGGAGAAGCCCCGGATTTCAAACCCGACGGATGTTCTTGTCAAAGTGAAAAGGGTCGGGATTTGCGGGTCGGATATGCATATTTACCATGGTACGAATCCCCTTGCAACGTTGCCACGAATCGTAGGACATGAAGTGGCAGGTGAGGTTGAGGAAATTGGTGAAGAGGTAGTCGGCATTAAAGTGGGGGACCACGTGGTCATAGAGCCGATTCGATATTGCGGAACATGTTACGCCTGCCGCAAGGGACGCCAAAATGTTTGTGACACATTATCTGTATTCGGTGTACATGAAGAGGGCGGAATGAGGGAATGGTGCGTCCTTCCCGAGAAACAATTGCACGTTGTCGACTCCGCTATTGCTTGGGAGGAAATGGTATTGGCTGAGCCATATACAATCGGTGCCCAGGCGGTTTGGCGGGGCGAGGTAGAGGAAGGTGACACGGTCCTTATCCAAGGAGCGGGACCGATTGGAATTTGCATATTGAAGATGGCCAAGCTGCAAGGCGCTTCGGTAATGATTACGGATTTAAGTGAAGAGCGATTGTTATTCGCCAAAGAAAGTGGTGCTGATGTTACCGTCCATGCCGGAAAAGAAGATGTTCAAGCACGAGTGCAGGAATGGACAGACTTTGAAGGAGCCAATGTCGTCATTGATGCGGTTTGTTTACCGATGACCTTTGAAATGTCCTTCAATGTAGTTTCTGCAGCAGGCAGGATTGTCGTGCTCGGTTTTGATGAACGCACTGCAGCGATATCCCAGCTTCCCATCACGAAAAAGGAAGTTTCGGTGAAGGGCTCCAGGCTGCAAACCAACCAGTTCCCTAAAGTGGTCAAACTGTTAAATGAAGGGAAGCTCAGACAAGAAGGATTAGTTACACATACTTTTTCCCTTGAGGATGTCCAGGAGGCATTCAATTTTGTTGAAAGCCATCCGGAACAGGTTCGCAAAGCGATCATCGTATTCAATGAAGGGGGAGCATGATGGAAAAACATTCAATAATCAATCAACTAGCCGAAATGAAGGTTGTCGCGGTAATTCGGGGTCAGCATGCAGAGGAGGCTGCCCAGCTGTCTAAAGCAGCTATCGAAGGCGGTATACGCGCAATTGAATTGACGTATACAACACCGCAAATAGAAGAAGCGTTCAAGCACCTGGTGAATACGAACGCCCTCATCGGAGCAGGCTCCGTATTGGATTCGGAAACGGCGCGGCATGCCATATTATCTGGTGCCCAATTCATTGTCAGTCCCTATTTTGTCGAGGGTGTTGCCAAGCTTTGCAATCGATATGGGGTGCCATATATGCCTGGTTGCATGACAATAAGGGAAATGGCTACAGCACTTGAAGCAGGGTGTGATGTGTTAAAGTTATTTCCGGCAAACCATTTTGACCCTTCATTCATCAAGAGTGTCAATGGTCCGCTGCCTAATGTACGGATCATGCCGACCGGCGGAGTTAATCTGGACAATATGAATGATTGGCTCCAAGCCGGTGCACTTGCGACAGGGATTGGCAGTGACTTGAATAAAGCTTATAAGAGCGGCGGCTATGACGCTGTAGTTGAATTGAGTAAAAAATACATGCAGAAAATTGCGGAATGATGGAGGTGGTGCACGATGAATATTACATTTAGATGGTACGGAAAGGACAATGATACAGTCACGTTGGAGCAGGTTAAACAAATTCCCGGAGTCAAAGGGATCGTTTGGGCATTGCACCAAAAACCGGTAGGTGAGGTATGGGAAAAGGAAGAAATCAAAAAGGAAATTGACTATATCCAATCCTTTGGTTTTCACACGGATGTTGTGGAAAGTGTTAACGTTCATGAATCGATTAAATTGGGCAATGAAGATCGCATGAAGTACATCGAGAATTACAAAGAGACGATCCGCAACCTTTCAGAGGTGGGCGTAAAAGTCATTTGTTATAATTTCATGCCGATATTTGATTGGACGCGAACGGAAATGTTCCATCCTCTCGAAGATGGTTCAACTGCATTATTTTATGAAAAGGGAAAAGTGGATACGTTAGATCCGCAAGAGTTGATCCGAACGGTAGCCGAAGCTTCGGATTTAACGCTGCCAGGCTGGGAACCAGAAAAAATGGAGCGGATTTCGGAATTGTTCGAAGCCTATAAACGCGTGGATGAAGAACAGCTGTGGGCGAATTTGGAAATATTCCTTAAGGAAATATTACCGGTTGCAGAGGCATCAGGCATTAAAATGGCTATCCATCCAGATGATCCACCATGGTCCATTTTTGGTTTGCCGCGAATCATTACCGGGGAAGCGAGTTATGAAAAACTAATCTCGATATCGAATTCACCATCAAATGCATTTACGATGTGCACAGGCTCGATGGGGGCCAACCCGGAAAATGATATGGTTCAGGTAGCTAAAAAGTATGCGTACCGTGCTCCTTTCTCGCATATCCGGAATGTAAAGATCTATGAAAACGGTGATTTTGTGGAAACGTCTCATTTTACACAGGATGGTTCCATAAACGTACAGGGTGTTGTAGCAGAATTGAATAAGCAGCATTATTCGGGCTATGTCAGACCAGACCATGGCCGCCATATTTGGGGAGAGGTTTGCCGTCCTGGTTATGGATTATACGACCGGGCTTTAGGGATCATGTATTTGCTTGGATTATGGGATGCCAATGAAGCTGCAAAATTAGGCGGCCGCTCATGATTCCCATCCATGAAAACCTATCAAGCAGAGTAGCGGTAATCACTGGAGGCAGCGGTGTATTGTGTTCCAAAATGGCAATAGAATTAGCTCGCCACGGAATCAAGATTGCCATATTGAACAGAACGGCAGAAAAAGGTCGGGAAGTGGTCGAGCTCATTGAACGAGATGGCGGCACTGCACTATCGATCGCGACCGACGTATTGGACAGGAGCTCATTGGAAAAGGCAAGAGAGGAAATCAAAAAAACGTTCGGCCGTGTGGATATATTAATAAATGGAGCAGGGGGCAATCATCCAGATGCGATTACAGCTCCTGAGACATATGGCGAGGAAACCGAAGGGAAATCGTTTTTCGATTTGGATGAAAATGGTTTCTCGCAAGTTTTTTCCAGTAATTTTACAGGGGCATTTTTGGCAAGTCAAGTTTTTGGGAAAGAGCTGCTGCAAGCGGAAGCACCAGCCATCATTAATCTGTCTTCCATGAGCTCATACTCTCCAATGACAAAAGTTCCGGCATATAGTGCTGCAAAAGCTTCAATCAATAATTTCACCATGTGGATGGCCGTTCATTTTGCCGAAGAGGGTTTACGAGTGAATGCCATAGCTCCAGGATTCTTCCTGACGAAGCAAAATCGAGATCTGTTGTTAACCGAAGATGGCAGCCTGACGGCTAGATCCAATAAAATCATTACGGCAACACCGATGAAGCGTTTTGGACAGCCAGAGGATTTACTTGGTACTTTACTTTGGCTGGCAGATGAATCATACTCAGGGTTTGTCACTGGGATAACGGTGCCTGTCGATGGGGGCTTCATGGCTTACTCGGGCGTCTGAATGCCAAAGCAATGGCATTGATGGATTGGCATGAACTTGCAGGCGTCATTCGTTCAATGTATGGGGAAACCAGAGCTTATTTCACTGCATAAGAAGTTGATTGTAAACGATCACTTTCTATAATAGAATATTCATTATATCTGAGCAATTTTATTTACAGGCTATTTAGCAGATAAATGAAATCACACGACAGGAATGAACGAAATGAAACCCATTACAATCACTGATGTTGCCAATCACGCAAAAGTATCAAAAAGCACGGTTTCCCAATACTTGAACAAGAGATATGAGTATATGAGCGAGAAAACGAGGAAAAAGATCGAAGAAACGATCGAAGAGTTAAACTATCAGCCTAATATCCTTGCTCGCAGTTTAAAGCAAAAATCCACTTTTACCGTAGGGGTGGTAGTGGCCAATATCCTTCACACGTTTTCTACGCAAGTGATTAGGGCGATAGAGAACTACTTCTACGATCATGGTTTCCATATCATCGTATGCAATGCAGATGACAATCCTGAAAAGGAAAAGAATTATATTGAAATGCTTAGAGCCAAACAAGTGGACGGGATCATCATATTCCCGACAGGAGACAATCTCGATTTATATAAGCGCATGAAGAGTGACCAATTTCCGATTGTCTTCATGGATAGGACCATTGAAGAATTGAATATTGCAACGGTCATGCTGGATAATCATCTAGCGTCAAAGCTTGCGGTTGATCGGTTTATTGAAAAGGGCATTGAACATATCGCAATCATAACCACATCAATAATCCGTGATATCAGTCCAAGAATCGAGCGGATCCAGGGGTACAAAGATGCACTCTCTTCACACGGAATACCATCCAATTCGGATTATATAAAAACCGTCAATATAGATGAAATTCCAATTGCGCTTTCAGAATTTTTCGATTTGGAAAGGCGGCCGCAAGCGATACTGGCAGGGAATGATATCGTCCTGAATGAAGTGTTGCGATATATGAAAAAACACGAAATCAATATTCCCGCAGATATAGCCGTTATCGGTATCGATGATGTACCGTATGCCAGTTTTTATACACCGACAATCACGACGATTGATCAGCCAGCGATTGAAATGGCCAACTTGGCAGCCGAATTACTGCTCAGTCAAATCAATAAAGAAGAAAAAAAAGACACAAGCGTTCATCGCTTGAAGCCGACTTTGCTTATGAGGAATTCGTGCTAGAGCCAGCAGCTCGAATTCCCCCAAAAAAAGAAAGCGCTTTTTTATTGGAGTTCTAAACCGATTTAGTCTGTCATTTAATTGGAATCAAGTTGGAAACGGTTTCAACTTAGCTGTATCAATTGTCGAAAACGTATTAGGGGGGTCTTTATGTTTTCAAATGGTAGAGGAATGATCATTGTTTTTTTGTTCTTGGCAGGGGTGATAAATTATTTGGATCGTTCCGCACTGTCCATTGCGGCGCCGTTCATTCAAGATGATTTATCTTTAACAGCAACACAGATGGGGATTATCTTTAGTAGTTTTTCGGTCGGATATGCGATATTCAACTTCCTTGGAGGAATGGCCTCGGATAGGTGGGGGGCAAAGTTGACGCTTTTCGTGGCAATGATTGTTTGGTCCTTATTTAGCGGTGCGCTTGTACTTGCCGTGGGATTTGCCAGTATGATCATCATCCGCATCTTGTTTGGGATGGGCGAAGGGCCGCTTTCGGCTACGATCAATAAAATGGTGAATAACTGGTTCCCGGCCAATCAGCGGGCATCCGTGATCGGATTGACGAATAGCGGTACTCCGCTTGGCGGTGCGATAGCAGGACCGATTGTTGGTTTTATAGCGATTTCCTATGGGTGGAGAGTGTCATTCATCGCCATTATGATCATCGGTCTGATATGGGCGATTTTCTGGTGGAAATTTGCCAAGGAAAAACCAAATGACTCGATCGCTCAGGAAAATCCAGGGAACCAATATGTAGCAGCAACAACGGAAGGAAAACTGAAATTCACGTTTTACCTAAAACAAAAAACCGTTTTATTTACAGCACTCGCGTTTTTTTCGTATAACTATATTTTGTTCTTTTTTTTAACCTGGTTTCCAAGCTATTTGGTCAACGCTCGTGGTCTAAGCGTGGAAAACATGAGCATCATCACGGTGATTCCTTGGATTTTCGGGTTCATAGGTCTTGCTTTGGGAGGTTTCGTGTCGGATTTCTTCTATAAGAAGTTCGCACAAAAGGGCGTTTTATTCTCCAGGAAGTTAGTGCTTGTAACGTGTTTGTTCCTATCTGCCGTCTGTATTGGCTTGGCAGGGATTGTAACGACGACGTTGTCTGCCGTTACGCTGGTGGCACTATCTGTTTTCTTCTTATATTTAACAGGTGCCATTTACTGGGCAATCATTAATGACGTGGTGGATCCTGATAACGTTGGCTCTGTTGGCGGATTCATGCATTTCCTGGCCAATACAGCAGGAATCATTGGACCGACTTTAACGGGATACATTGTCGATACTTCAGGTACATACACGGTAGCCTTCTTGCTGGCTGGAGGATTAGCTATTTTTGCCTCGCTTGCAGTCATTCGCTTTGTCCGTCCGATCGTAAAACCAGCATAGTGGATTAATAGAATGGAAGTGTCTCCCAAATGATATGTGATGGGGGACACTTCCATTTTACGTAGCCGGCCCATTCTTGGCGGGGACGGGCCTGTCTATCCGGGTATAGGCTGGAATCTTTATCTTAGCCCATTCGATTTTCCTTTTCGAAATACTGCAGGTGTTTTATCATTGTATTTTTTAAAGGTCCGATAAAATTGAGGCATGCTTTCAAAGCCGCACATTTCCGCGATGGAGGAAACGGTCAGATCCGTTCCCGATAACAATTCTTTCGCTTTGATGATTCTTTTCATGTTCAAATATACCACCAACCCGATTCCCGTCGTTTCCTTAAAAACCCTGCTGAAATGGGAGGGGCTGACCGAGGCTTTGCCGGCCAGCGTAGTCAGGGTCAATGGTTCACTCAAATTGTCATTGATATGGATCAAGATCGCTTGGATCCATTCTGGACTATATGTATGTCCAATATAGGGTGCTTGTTCATCATTGGCAATTACTCGATGTAAATCCAGCAGAATCTGATGAACGGTGAGAATGCAGGCATGCCTTGAGCCCAATGCGTCGCTGGTTGCTTCATGATGAATGTTGAGCAGCTGCTCCTCCAATCTTGATTGTTCGTTTTTTGGCAGGGATATTTTATGTTTCTTTCGCTTTTTCACCAGGTCAAACAGGTGTAAATATGAAAAAGGATCATCCATCATGCCTTTATATAGTAAGGTCGGACTGAAAAAGGTGATCGTTGAAGTAACCGGATCGGCCCTATCAGGCATTGCCCTATGAATGGTGTTGTTGGGAATCAGGAATACATCCCCTTGCTGCATATCATAAAACACATCACCAATGAAAAAGGTTCCTTTGCCGCTATATACATAGACGATTTCATAAAAGTCATGCATATGATCTGACAACTCATTCTGCGGGCTTTTTGTATCTTGAAAGAGGAAAGCAAATGGGAATAATGCATCATGGCCAAGTACTTTTTTAGATTTGTTCATATTTCATTCAGCTCCTGAAGGTATCATATATCAAAAATGAGTATATTTATAGCAAAAAACGCAATTTTTATTTCAATTATTGATGTTAAACTAGAAAATGAAAGGGCTTTCTACAAGCTTGGGCATGGGCGGTGATCACCGTTAAGAAAAGGAGAGGATAATATGGATAAAATCGTTCATTTGCATGCAGATGATAATGTGGTTGTCTCGTTGGAAGGAATTCGTAAAGGACAGATTCTCGAGATTCAATCAAGAGATAAAGGACTGCTACAAATAAAGGCACGTGAAGACGTCGGAAAAGGCCATAAGATGTTAATTCGTCCGGTTCAGCAAGAAGGTGACATCATTAAGTTCGGTTATTCAATCGGCAAAGCGAAAGAAAATATCGATGTTGGTGAGTGGGTTCACACTCATAATCTCCAATCCGGCCTGGAGGGGATATTGAATTATTCCTATCAGCCAAGCATCCCAACGATGGAAACGGAAAGTCCCAGCCAAACGTTCCAAGGATATATCCGTGATAATGGGGAAGCGGGTATCCGCAATGAGATTTGGATCATCAACACGGTTGGCTGCATTAATAAAACCTGTGAAGTGCTCGCGAAAATGGGAAATGAGCAGTATAAAGATCGTCAAATCGATGGGATTTACCACTTTCCCCATCCGTATGGTTGTTCGCAATTAGGGGATGATTTGTCTCATACGCAAAAACTCTTGGCAGCCTTGGCGCAGCATCCGAATGCAGCGGGTGTACTGATAGTAGGATTAGGCTGTGAAAACAACCAGATCGAAGCCTTCAAGCAAGTCATCGGTGATTTCCCCCCCAATCGAATCAAGTTCTTAAAAGCCCAGGAGGTTAATGATGAATTGGAGATGGGCTTGCGCTTAATCGGGGAGCTAGTGGAATATGCGGAAGGATTTCAACGGGTGCCAGTTCCGGTTTCAAAGCTGAAAATAGGGCTGAAGTGCGGAGGTTCCGATGGTTTTTCGGGCATTACGGCCAATCCATTAGTCGGGGAAGTATCCGATCTGATTGTAGAAAACGGCGGTACAACGATTTTGACCGAAGTGCCTGAAATGTTTGGAGCGGAAACGATATTGATGAACAGGGCAAAGGATGAAGAAACATTTCATAAAATCGTAAACCTCGTCAATGATTTTAAACAATACTTCATGCGCCATGATCAGGAGATTTATGAAAATCCTTCACCCGGAAATAAAGAAGGCGGCATTAGTACACTGGAGGAAAAATCACTGGGCTGCACGCAAAAAGGCGGTCATGCTTCGGTTGTGGATGTCAGCGCATATGGTGAAAGGATTGTGAAGCCAGGATTGAATTTGATTAATTCCCCAGGTAATGATCTGGTATCGGTGACGGCATTGGCAGCAGCTGGCGCACATATCGTTTTATTCACGACCGGAAGAGGCACACCATTTGGCGGGCCCGTGCCGACGGTCAAAATTGCTACGAACACCGAATTGGCAAATCGAAAAAAGCACTGGATCGATTACAATGCCGGCCAATTAATGGAAGGACATAGTATGAATGAATTAAAAGAAGATTTATTCCAATTCATTCTAGAGCTTTCATCAGGCAGAAAAGAAACCAATAATGAAAAATTCGGATATAGGGAGATCAGTATTTTTAAAGAAGGAGTCATCCTTTAAACGATGTGAGTTTCAGGAAAGCAAATATAAAAAAGGAGTGCTGAACCATGAAAAGTATCGTGTGTGAAAAACCATATGCATTTAAGATGATAGAATCAGAAAAACCGTTTCCAAACGAAGGGGAGGCTTTGATTCGGGTACGGCGAATAGGGATATGCGGGACGGATATTCATGCGTTCGGGGGCAATCAGCCATTTTTCAGCTATCCGCGAATACTTGGCCATGAACTATCCGGCTATATTGAAGAAATATCGGAAAACCCGGGAGGACTGAAGGCCGGGGACCAAGTATCAATCATTCCATACATGGAGTGTGGGAAATGTATCGCTTGCAGAGGGGGCAAAACGAATTGCTGCACGGATATGAAAGTGTTGGGAGTCCATGCGGAAGGCGGGATGAGTGAATGGATCACGGTTCCTTGCGATCATTTAGTGAGGACCGAGGGACTCACGCTTGATCAATCTGCCATGATCGAACCTCTAAGCATAGGGGCTCATGCTGTTAGACGGGCCGCCATACATGAAGGGGAAATTGCATTGGTCATCGGTGCTGGTCCGATTGGCTTGGGAGTCATGGCGTTTGCTAAAGAAAAAGGTGCGAAAGTGATTGCAATGGATATGAATGATGAACGGCTGGCGTTCGCGCGGAAATGGGCCAAAGTGGATCATACGTTGAATGTTTTGGAGAATCCATTGGAGAAATTGGCTGAGATGACGAATGGGGATATGCCAAGCGTGGTGTTCGACGCTACAGGGAACGCTAAGTCGATGATGAATTCATTCAAGTACCCTGCCCACGGCGGAAGGTTAATTTATGTAGGTTTGGTGAAATCGGATATTTGCTTTAATGATCCTGAATTCCATAGCAAGGAGCTTACATTGATGGGAAGCAGAAATGCCACGCGGCAAGATTTTGATGAAGTGGTGAATACTCTGAGAAATAAGCGGTTGGATTTAAGTATGTATATTACACATCGTGCAGAGCTGGACGAAATGATCGATCAATTTGAAGGTTGGCTACAACCGGAAGCTAAAGTGATCAAGGCCATTGTCGAAATATAAGCATGCATATACCGTAAGAAAGGAGTTTTGTGGCCATGCACATGAATGAAGGAAACTTGAAGCGATTAAATCGAAATACCCAGGCTGTCCAATCTGCACAAATGTTGCATTATCCGATAAAAGTTTTGCAGATTGGGGAGGGGAATTTCCTTCGCGGCTTCTTCGATTGGATGATAGCCGAAAGCAATAAACAAGGTCATTTCGAGGGAAGTATTGCGGTTACACAGCCTCGTCCTTCAGGAAAAAGGAAAATCGAAGAATTGAAGCAGCAGGACGGACTTTATACATTAATGATGCGTGGTTTCCATCAAGGTGAAGAGGTGGAGCATACAGAGGTCATTTCCGTATTTTCAAAGGTTATAAATCCCTATGAAGAGTGGAGGGAGTTTTTGGAAATGGCCGAAATTCCGACATTGGAATTCGTAGTATCCAACACGACAGAGGCAGGGCTTAAATATCAGCCAACTCCTTTTGTTGAAGGGGAGCCGATCGAAGCTTTTCCGGGAAGACTTACCGCTTTTTTATATCGGCGTTATCTCCATTTTCAGGGAGATCCGGAAAAAGGACTCATCATGCTTCCTTGTGAGCTTTTGGAGAGGAACGGCGATTCATTGAAGCAGTGTGTGCGAAAGCATTGTGTGGAATGGGAGTTGCCAAAGTCATTCATTGAATGGGTAGAACAGGACAACCTCTTCCTTAACTCGCTTGTTGACCGAATCGTAACGGGTTTCCCGGTTAAAGAGTCGCATGAGTTATTTTCTTCTTTGGGATATGAGGATACATTGCTTACCACTGCCGAAGCTTATCATTTATGGGTCATTGAAGGTGATCCGGCCCTCGATAAGCGCCTTCCGTTGCAGCAATCAGGCTTGAATGTACGTTGGGTGAAGGATTTGGCACCCTATCAGCTGAGGAAGGTCCGGATATTAAATGGGTTACATACATTAATGGCGCCTCTTGGGATTTTGTTTGGCTTGAAAGAAGTGAAACAAGCCATTGAACATCCGGATTTCCATCAATTGCTGTATCAGGCTATCGAAAAAGAAATCATTCCTTCCTTGCCATATGGCCATGATGAACTGCTCGAATACGGGGAAAGCGTTTTGGAGCGATTTGCCAATCCATTTGTTCAGCATTTCCTTTCCGATATCTCTTTGAATAGCATTTCAAAGTTTAAGGTCCGTCTTCTACCTACGTTGGAAGACTATCATGAAAGAAATGGGAAGCTGCCTGCCTCCATTGTAAGAGGTTTTGCGGGTCTGCTCCGCTTTTATAAAGGAGAAACAGTAAATGGGAAGAATATTGGCAAAAGCTTTGGCGGTCAGGAATATATCATTCAAGACGATTTGCAAATTATTGGATTCATCCAAGATCAATGGAGGCTTCACGATAAGAAAGAAGTCACAACCCGGCAATTCATCGAGGCCATTTTGCATAATCAGCAATTATGGGGAAAGGATTTGAACACAATACATGGCCTTGCAGAGGAATTAACCAATCACTTGACAGAGATGATTGATGGAGATTTTCAGATGAAAGGAATTGGTCCAGCTAAATTAAACTTTTAAGATAGGCCTGCTGTCATGAACTTTTTTGTAAAATCCTCATATATGAAGGAATAGCCAATATTTTGCAAAAAAACAGGTCTATCATTCCTTATTTTTTTCCTTTCATTTATTCGTAATTTTGGTATACTGAACTAGTGATATTTTTTATGGTATTTTCCTAAGAGGCCTATGCCATAAGTGAAGCGGAATTACATAGCTCTTCATTCCCGTGAAGGGGAGTAGCGTCAGGGATAACCTGAAATAAAGTCGTCATTACGTGGGAACCCCACCGGCTTTATTGGCCTAATTCATTTAGTGCTCAGCGAGACCTTTGCCATTTATGGCAGAGGTCTCTTTATTTTTGTATTAAAGGAGGAAGATGTGTTGGATTTTTTAACTGGTGAATTCATTTCAGGACTTTTAGCAATCATTATGATAGATTTGGTTCTTGCTGGTGATAATGCAATCCTTATCGGGCTTGCTGCCAGAAAGCTTCCGAAAGATCAGCAAAAAAAGGTGATCATTTGGGGAGCTGTCGGAGCGATTGTAATCAGGATCATTGCAACGCTGCTTGTTGTCGTCATCTTGGAGGTTCCAGGATTACATTTAATTGGAGGATTACTTCTCGTATGGATCGCTTATAAGCTCCTTATCGATGAAGAAGAACCAGATTTGAAGCCGGCAGATTCAATGTGGGCTGCGATTAAAACGATCATCATTGCCGATGCCTTGATGGGACTGGACAATGTCCTGGCTGTGGCAGGCGCTTCACATGGTAACTTCACGTTAGTGGTAATCGGCTTGCTTGTATCGATTCCAGTCGTTATGTATGGAAGCACATTGATCTTGAAACTGATCGAGCGTTTCCCATTCATCATCATTATCGGGGCAGGGATTCTTGGCTGGACAGCTTCCAAGATGATCGTTGCTGAACCATTCATGCAAGACTACTTTGCCAATCCATTCATGAAATATGGATTTGAAGCCCTAGTGGTGATCGGCATATTAGTAGCCGGAACCTCAAGGCAGCAAAAAATAGAAAAAGAAAAAGCAAAAGCAAGCAGGGAAAAAATGCAAATCGAACGCAATGGATAAAGAGAGAAACAAAGAGACCCTTCGCATTTGAAAGGTCTCTTTGTTTATATATGGAAGCTTACTAGCCATAAAATGATATAATTGCAATTGAGGCTTAATCATGAAAGCAACATTTCTTCTTCAATCACTAATAACATCTGGTAAGTGGCCATAGGACGAAAAAAAGCGGATGTAGGACGAGCCGCTTTATGGATGTGCACCGCTGAACTCGTATGGGAAAGTTCTCGATGGGTTTTGGAAAGCACGTTCAAAGAGTAAGAGAGATTTATAAAAGCTGAAGGCGGAGGCGAAGGTTAAACTTCCAAGCTTCATAATAAATCGAGAAGGGGGAAGTGTCATGAAAGAAAAAATAATAGAAGAATTAAAGGGTATTGAAGCAGCCTATGATGTCAAAATCCTGTACGCATGTGAATCGGGAAGTCGGGCATGGGAATTTCCATCGAAAGATAGTGATTACGATGTTAGGTTCATTTATATACATAAACAAGATTGGTATTTGTCCATTGATAAAAAGCGAGATGTCATTGAGCTGCCAATCAATGATGAATTGGATATAAATGGTTGGGAGCTTACGAAAGCCCTGCGGTTATTCAGAAAATCCAACCCTCCGCTTCACGAATGGTTGAACTCGGGAATCGTATATCATCAAGCTTATTCAATTGCCGGCAAGCTGAAGGAAATGAGTGACAAGGTGTATGTACCAGCCGCAGCATTGTATCATTATTTGAACATGGCCAAGGGCAATTATAGAAATTATTTACAAAATGAACAGGTGAAAATCAAAAAGTATTTTTATGTGCTTCGTCCAGTCATGGCATGCCTTTGGATCGAAAAATATAACACCATCCCCCCGATGGCGTTTCCGGCATTACTCGAAGGTATCATTCCAGGTGGACCCTTAAAAATGGAAATCCAAACTTTGCTCACGAGGAAAATAAATGGCGAAGAGTTGGACCTTGAACCTAGAATTGCAGTCATTCATGACTTTTTAGAAAAGGAAATGGCGCATTTGACGAATTATGCTAAAACATTAGATATGAAACCTGGAGACCCGACAGAGTATTTAGACCAACTATTTAGGGACGCTTTGGATGAGGCTTGGAAATAACGGGACACGATACATAATCCTGAAAGACTAATTAATGGAAACGCCGGGAACTTTGAACTGCAGCAAATACACTTTGGAAGATATTTGAATCTTCTGTTATAATTATATTGTCTACAGGTCCGTTTACGCGCCATTGATCGGTTGCTTGGAAAAGGAAGCACCCGGGATGATTCCACAAGCGAAAGGTAACATGAGGGAAACTTCAGGCAAGACCTGCCCCTTTCTCAATCCAAGGTTGCGATATACGGCAAAGTGTAGTCCTGTCCCCCTTAAAGCTCGATTTCTTGTTTTTACCATGCTTCCTTTCGTGGAAAGAGAGGGGTTCACCATGTCGATAAAAACATTAAATAATGAAGTGCAGGAAATCAAAATCTCATATAGAATGGTGTTATTGATGCATTTTCTAAAATTCCGCAAGGGGATGTGGTGGTCATAGTATGGAGTTGTCGTCTGAAAATAATCAGTATAAAAAAGTATTGATTCAATACTTGGAAGAAAATCAAACCTTATTTTTAAATGAATGGAACGAGACTATTAAGATCGATGAAATAGATCCGTATAAAGAAAAGATCAAAGAGAATGGCTATGGCATGTATACCCTGGTCATTCAAACGTTCAAGGGCGACTTATCTGATGACATGCTGACAAAATTGGCCCATCAAGTTGCAAAAGAGCGCCTTGAAGCAAATATTAACATCGGGGATTTTCTCTATAATATTAATTTAGGGAGAAATATCATCATAAGAAATATTTTCGGGGCGAAAATTCCTCTTTCTCATTTGCAGGAATTCATTAATGCGATTAATGTACACTTTGATACTTTCAGTTATCATGCCGTAACGGAATATACGAATCTTACGAATGAGTTAATTGAGGAAAAAAAGTCTTATATCAGCGAGAATCATAAAGATAAATTAGCGGTACTTGGGCAAATATCATCTAGCTTTGTGCATGAGTTCAGAAACCCGCTTACAGCCATTATGGGGTTCAATAAATTGCTGAAGCGAGAGAATCCAGAATTGAAATACTTGGATATCATCGATTATGAATTGAATCAGTTGAATTTCAGGATAACCCAATTCCTACATACTTCCAAATCTGATTTTAACGAGGAGCAAATAGAGGACATTTCCGTGTTGAATTTAATTGAAGAAATACAGGAACTGACATATGCCAATATTGTGGATGCCAGCGTTAATGTTGAAATAGACATTTTTCCGAATTTCTTCATAACAGCGAGCAAGGACGGTTTGAAACAAGTGTTTTTAAATCTCTTTATAAATTCCATTGATGCATTGAAGGACAAAGAACATCCTAGAATTTTGAGGGTACACTCTTCAATAGAAGAAAATGAACAAATCATTCGCATTTCCAATAATGGGCCTGTCATTGCCAGTGAACTGATTGAAACCATTTTCGAGCCGTTTGTCACCACAAAAGAGTTAGGAACGGGAATTGGTCTATACGTATGTAAAAAAATCATTGAAAGCAATGATGGGTATATGAATTGTGAGTCCAATGAAGCTTTAACCACATTCAGCATCCACTTCCCATATGCTGGATAGTGCACTTATCTTGGTCTGATACATAAATCATACATATTGAAATTGTTTTTCCTGTCCTTAAATAGTGAGCTTAGAATGTATAATGATTAGTAACAAGGAAAATAGGTTCAGTTTAACCATTTGGAAGATGCCGGTATCCAAGCAGTGAGTCGAGGCATCTTCTTTGTTCTATCATGAAAACATCAATCTGATTTATTCCAAACAGATATCTTGTTTTTGATTCAGAAAAGAATCGAAAAATCCATAATGAATCAAAAAAATCTTTTTTCAATTCATTATTGTATCGATTTTTCCTTTCAAAGGCGCTATGTGGACGTTTCTTTTTTGGCATGGATATTGCTCTAAAATATAATAGCTTTACCCATTCAAGTAGAGGAGGCCGAAGCACACGATATAGACTTCGTTTTTTGTGATTATTCCACTAGGGTACTAGGCTTTGCCTATCATTGGACTACCCAGGCGTATCACTGCAGATCAAGGATTAAGAAAAAAGAGTAAACGTACAAAGCTGTCCATAGTTTTTCCCGTCATTATGAATGTACATATAAGTTTTACGATCGATCTTCCAGAAGCGGAGAAACAAGGATTGGATCTCTTGTATCCACGTAAGAATGAAAGATTTCGGCTAGTAACCATGGCACGGAAATGGCATTATCGCAAAATGGAAATTTGACAGGTTTAAAGGATGGTGACAATAGTGGCTTTGCAATCGAATGAATTGAAGCATGGGCTCAAGACCAGACATGTGACCATGATCTCCATCGGCGGAGTTATCGGGGCAGGCTTATTTATCGGAAGCGGAACGATCATAGTTTCCGCAGGACCAGGCGCTATTTTATCCTATATCATTGCAGGTCTGATGATCGTACTTATCATGCGCATGCTAGGTGAAATGGCTGTGGTGAATCCTGATAGCGGTTCCTTTTCAACCTATGCACATCAGGCGTTTGGTCCTTGGGCCGGATATACGATTGGCTGGCTGTACTGGTTCAACTGGGTCATCATCATTGCCATTGAAACGACTTTATTGGGTACGATGGTAAACGATTGGTATCCTTCCATCCCCATGTGGGCAGCTAGTTTATCTTTCCCCATTTTGATGACCATCACGAATATCTATTCTGTAAAAGCCTACGGGGAATTTGAATACTGGTTAGCTTTTATGAAAGTTACGGCAATCGTTATCTTTTTATTTCTCGGTGCTGCCATGATATTTGGATTTGTGCCAGCATTCGAATCACCTGGCCTTTCCAACATTTCAAACGAAGGGGGATTTTTCCCAAATGGCTTTCTTCCCGTTCTCCTGAGTGTCATCTTCATTACTTTCTCGTTATCAGGCAGTGAGGTTGCGGCCATTGCAGCAGGAGAATCGGAAAACCCCGAAAAAAATATCATTAGGGCCATTAACGCGGTTGTATGGCGTCTGCTCCTTTTCTTTGTCGGGTCAGTTGCTGTATTGGTCATCTTGATCCCGCAAGGAGCAAATGAGTTATTGAAAACCCCCTATGCCAGCGTATTCGATATGGCAGGACTTCCTGCCGCGGGTCAAGTCATGAATATCGTAATATTCATCTCGTTGCTATCCGTTTTGAATTCTGGACTATATACAAGCTCTCGTATGCTGTATTCCTTATCAAAAAAAGGAGATGCACCGAAGATCCTCTCACGCGTCAATAAGCGGGGAATACCGATCTGGGCTTTAATGGCCAGTGTGTTCTTTTCCTATGTGTGCACAACATTTAAA
The DNA here is from genome assembly GCF_002803435.1 of Bacillus sp. mrc49. Classification (NCBI taxonomy): domain Bacteria; kingdom Bacillati; phylum Bacillota; class Bacilli; order Caryophanales; family Bacillaceae; genus Bacillus; species Bacillus sp. mrc49. Next base: position 113,733 of record NZ_PHNG01000690.1, read on the forward strand.
TTTGTCTCCCCTGATAAATTATTTGCATTTCTCGCTAATAGCTCGGGTGGAGTTACCATGATCATGTATATCTTCATCGCTTTTTCTCATTTGTACCTAAGGAAAAAGACCGAAAAAGAAAATCCAGGAACACTCAAAGTGAAAATGTGGCTTTTCCCTTACTTAACCTACACCACGATTGTCGCCTTATTCATCATTTTTGCCGCTCAAGCGTTCATCGATTCCATGCGGTTGCAATTCTTTCTGACGACCCTTCTCACGGTTCTCGTTATCGGAACATACTTTCTGTTTTATCATAAAAGAGCCGCCATCATTCCTGAACCACGAGAACAACTGAAAAAAATTCAATAGACCACGGCAATGGTAGATTGAATATTCGATAAAAAGGGTTGCTCCTTAAGGGGCAGCCCTTTTTGATATCCGGCTTTTTTATGAGTTTGGGTCTCTTCCTAGACCGCATTTCCCCAGGGGCCCCGCAAACGTTTTATCGTTATTACCATGACCCATTCATTCCGCTCTGCGTGAAAACCCACCGTGTACGTAGACCGTTGCTTACCACTACTGTGCTCGCCCTTCCAAAGGCTGTTGGGGAGCCTCTTCCTCATTCTCGTTAAACTTATGATCATGATTCATTTGCATCTTTGAGATCCTTTGCTAGAATATAAACATATACAAAATTAGGAGTGGTGACTGTGGCTGAAACTCCAGCTGAAGAATTGATTCATTATATTGTCCCGAAAGGCGAATTTATCACTTTTGTTGATGATGAAGATTATATTTCAAAAGGGTTGGAATGGAAATTGTTCACTGCCCGATCGGTAAAAAGGGAACTGGTATATAAAAGCGGCAGCTACCAAGGAAAGGTAAAATTGGCAGGGTACGAACAATATGGGAACGGACTTGATACGGTTGTCGTTGAATTTGAAAATGGAAAGCTCAGCTGTATCCATCCTTCCTACTTAAAGGAAATGCAAAGTTCCAATTTCGGAAAAGAGTTGTTGAGCGGACCTGTTACCGACATGACGGCAATTTCAAGTGAAAACGAAAAGGGGACGGACGCTCCCATATCGCAACCTTCCGATCCATTAAGTGAGGAACCAAAAAAGGCAAAAACGAAAAGCAAAAAGGCGACAGCGAAACCAAAATTGGATTTACCAGCTGAAAAAGTGCATTTTAATGCAACAGTCAAGGAATTCACGGCGAAAATGAACCATTTTACTGGTGAGGAAGATGAAGTTATCCTGCTGTCGAATGTCAAAGTTACGACGGAACCAGAGCTGACGATCGGGGACGCTTGGTGCGGGTATAGCAAGACATTGAAAAAAGCTGAGCTGACGATCGGCGACGAAATTGAATTTGATGGTAAAGTGGTCGAAAAGAAATACGATAAAGAAATCCGATATAAAGTCAATAATCCATCAAAGCTAGTGAAACGGGTGGAAGCCTGAACCATATATTGCCTGATAGGCGGTAGGCAAAGTGCTTACTGCCAGTTTTTAATTAAGGGTGTCCGAGCCTTCTAGCATGTCTCAAAATATAGAAGGTAACCAATTGGATAGAACGCAACGTCGTTTTTCCCTATTGTGGTTTCATCTAATCAAGTGTTGGGGATAATACATTATGATAAAGGATTAATAAAAAAACGGGGGGGACTCTTATTGAAAGAATTGTTTCAATTATTAAAGCAAGGCAATAAATCGGCATTCACCGCTGCCTGCGTGAATAGCATCATTGCCGTCTTAAAGGGAATAGCTTATTTCATGACTGGAAATGTCGCTATGTTTGCGGAAACATTACATACGTTGGGCGATGCAGCAAACCAGTTTTTCGTATTCATCGGTTCTGCATTAAGTAAAAAATCACCAACAGAACGATTTCCGGATGGATTCGGCCGTCTGGTCAATCTCGTCCTTTTAGGTGCAGTGCTTGTTGTCGGAATCATGTCCTATGAAACGATCAAAGAGGGGTTCCACCACATTTTGCATCCTGTACATTCTACTGGAATCATCATTAACTTGTCCGTTTTAACCTTGGCTGTCGTGCTGGAATCATATGTATTATTTAAAGCGATGAAGGAAGTCGTGCATGAGACTGGAATCGAAGCAACAGGCACAGCGATCATCTTTAAAAGTTTTGCTGGTTTGAAGCGGGCAAAACCAGCGACGAAACTTGTTTTCATGGAAGATATGGTAGCTACCGGCGGTGGACTTCTTGCGATTCTTGCCATTTTGTTAGCGAACTTCACCCCCTTCATTCAAGCGGAAGGTGTCGCTTCTGTCATGATTGGCCTTGGTATGTTCTACGTGGTTGGCCGGGTTTTCCTTGATAATGCAGCAGGCGCTCTTGGGGAAGCAGATATAGAAATGCGGCAAAAAATCGGAAGCATGGTCATGAGTGATCCGGATGTAAGGGATATCCAGAAACTTGCGGTACTAAAAGAAGGCGAAGACTTTCACGTTGAATTGGAAGTGGAGCTTGATCCCCATATTTCGATTGCCGAAGCGGATGATATAAAAGATCGACTGTTTGATGAAATATTCAAGGAACGGGGAGTAACGGATGTCATTATCGAGTTTGATGAAAATGACGGAATTCCTAAATGGGAAGGACAAATCAAACAAGAATTGAATGAAATGGAAAAAGAGAAGGAGTAGATATGTCCGTATATCATGTTTCTTAGTCAATTTGGATTGGCGGAGGTCATGGTCATTCTTGACCTCGCTTTCAAAATGATGATGAAGAAGTAGAATAAGCAAAACCTTGCTGGAAGGGACCTGTTCAATCAATCACGTTCTTTCCTTGTAAACACAAAATAAGCTATCATGGTATGAGGTACATAGAGAAGGTTTTACGAAAGGGTGAAGAAAATGATGAAACCAGATATTAAGCTGGTCGCGTTAGACATGGATGGAACACTTCTGAATCGAGCTGGGGAGATTTCCGAAGAAAATCGGAAAGCGATCAAAGAAGCAGAAGAGCAAGGCGTTTTTGTTGTATTGAGCACAGGGAGATCTTATGCGACATGCAGTGATTTTGCAAAGTCAATGGCACTCAGATCTTATCTCATTACGGTAAATGGAAGCGAGATTTATGATAATCAAGGAAAACTGGTCGAAAGAAATATCGTGGATACAGAGTCCATTCAATGGATGTGGGAATTAAGCCAAAAGCATGGCACGCATTTTTGGGCCATTAGCTGCGATAATGTGTACAGAGCTGAAATGCCTGAAAAAATCACCGATTCCGAATGGCTTAAATTCGGATTCGATACAGAAGATGATGCAACCCGCAAAATCATCATGGATGAATTGGTATCAAGAGGCAATCTGGAAATCAGCAATTCAAGTCCCACGAATATTGAAGTCAATGCCAGGGGCGTAAATAAAGCGAAAGCGATAACGCTCGTTTGTTCATTGCTTAATATCACGATGGATCAGGTAATGGCAGTCGGAGACAGCCTTAATGACCTAGCGATGATTTCCGAGGCGAAATTGGGAGTCGCGATGGGAAATGCACAAGCCACAGTGAAGGAAAAAGCGGATTGGGTCACAGCGACGAATGAAGAAGATGGTGTTGCAAAGGCCATTCGTAAATGGGTCCTTACCAATTAAATTGAAACCGTATATGGATTTTTCATATACGGTTTTTTAATTGAAATCTTTTTCTTTCCATCATGATAGAAGTCAGCGTAATTAATTTCTTGAAAATTCCGCATTTTAGAAGTATGATAATCTTGTTAAGTTATATTTTGGTAATATATTAATAGCGGGAGGTTTCGTAGATGAGTAGAACTTTGCCTGAACAGTGGTGGAATCAATTATCTCTGCCAGTCATCTCAGCACCCATGTTTTTGATATCGGGTCCTGAGTTAGTGAAAGAATGTTGTTTGAATGGTGTGATTGGTTCTTTTCCAGCGCCAAATGCCCGTCCGATAGAGTTGCTTGACCAATGGATGGGCGAAATAAGCGATACATTGAAGGCGGCAAAGGATAAAGATCCGAACAGCAGGATTGCACCTTGGGCGATGAACATGGTCGTCCATCGTACGTATAGCCGTCTGGAAGAAGAATTGGAACTAGTCAAAAAACATCAACCTCCCATCATCATTACATCATTAGGTTCCCCTAAACATGTGGTGGACGTCGTACATAGCTATGGCGGATTAGTCTTTTCGGATGTCAGCAGTGTCGAGTTTGCCAAAAAAGCTGCCGATTCCGGTGTCGATGGATTGATCTTGGTAGCTGCTGGAGCTGGGGGCCATGCGGGTGAAATCAATAGCTTTGCGTTTGTGGACAGCGTCAGGACTTTCTGGGACGGCATCATATTGCTCGCTGGTTCGATAAGTACGGGTCACAGCATCTTGGCTGCTCAAGCTGCAGGAGCGGATCTTGCATATATGGGAACACGTTTTATCGTAGCGAAGGAGAGCAGGGCGAATGATGAGTATCGTGAAATGCTTGTCGATTCGGATCATGATGATATCATCTTGACTGATGCATTTTCAGGCGTGAATTGCAATATGTTGAAGCCAAGCATCAAAAAGGCAGGCATGGACCCCGAGCAATTAGCCAAAAAAGAAAAGGTGGATTTCGACAGCATGTCCAAAACTTCCGAATCAAAAGCGTGGCGTGACATTTGGTCAGCCGGACATGGCGTTGGAGCGATAAAAAAAATCGATACAGCTGCAGACATCATAAAGCAACTGGAAAAAGAGTATCAGGATTCATTAGATAAATTGACTAGGCAGGCGGAAAAATTAACGGGCATCACTTCCAAATGATATGAAAGCGCTTCATTTAGTTATTTGGAAATAATTTTTATAGAAGCTGGCAAGGGCATCCGATATTTCGGATGCCTTTTTTTGGGGGAAATAACATGAATTTTGTTTCGAGGTGCGCCGCCGATTGTTGATGTTGAGCTGTAAAGGAATAGGGAATTACGTAGCAAAAGTTAGCATGGGGAAAATGAAAAAATATTGATAAAAGGCTGGATAAGTGTTATATTCAAATCTATAAATGACCAAATGAACAATACGGTCAGTTATTATCGTTTAATTAGAAAAGAATGTATGCAACGTTAAATTTCAGATGCAATCCAACATACAAACGGCAATATTGCCGTAAAGGGAGGACTTGGTAAGTGTGTTTAAATCTTTAAAGGGTGAATTTTCAGCGATCATCAAGCATCCTATGATACTCATTTCCATTATCGGGATCATATTGATTCCTTTACTATACAGCGGAACATTCCTTTGGGCCTTTTGGGATCCATATGGGAAGGTGGACCAATTGCCGGTTGCCATCGTCAATATGGATGAGGGAGCCGAGTTCAATGATACGGAACTCACAATCGGAAAAGACCTAGTGAAAGAATTAAAGGATAAAAATGACTTTGATTGGCACTTCGTCACTCAAAAAGAAGCGAATGAAGGTCTTGAAAACCAAGATTATTACATGAAAATAGAGATACCGAAAAACTTTTCCAAAAATGCAACGACTTTGCAAGAGTATAATCCGGAGAAACTCGATTTAATTTACACATCTAACGAGGGGTTTAACTATATATCCACGAAAATCGGAGATGCAGCTACTGAAAGAATCAAAGGGGAAGTATCGTCAGCTGTTACGAAAACGTACGCGGAATCCATGTTTGACAATTTAAACGAAGTTGCTGACGGACTTAAAAGTGCCAGTGATGGTGCTGGGAAGTTAAAAGATGGAACGGATACCGTTAAAAACGGATCAACTGAACTTGGTGAAGGAATTAACTCTGCTAAAGAAGGCTCCAAAAAAGTGGAAGACGGAATTGATTCGGTTCATACCGGTTCAGTTGAAATTCATGAAAATCTCGAAAAATTGGCCGAAAAATCTTTGACCTTTTCCAATGGAATTGGTTCGGCAGCAGCAGGGTCAAAAGAACTGGATCAAGGATTGCAACAGTTTAGCTCTGGTGTGGGTCAAATGAAAGACGGGCAATCCCGGCTTTTAGAAGGTGCCAAAAAATCCGAAGCAGGAACCGGTGAATTGGCTACCGGCTTGCAGCAGTCATTAGCTGGTTTCAATCAGATTGAAGAAAAGCTGCCAGCTTTGACTGAGGGAGCAAATGGTGTCGCTGCCGGTGCTAGTCAGCTTTCAGGCTCCTTATCCGAATGGAGTGCAGCTACAGGTGATGCGAAAGCTGGGGCAGCTGAAGTTTCAGCCGGTTTGGAAGAAGTTATTTCCGGATTGAAACAACAATCCGAGAGCACCGAAGATCCCGCCGAGAAAGCTCGGCTGGATGGATTGATTGCCTCGCTCTCCCGCATCAGCGAAGGAAGTAAAGGAGTTTCCGAAGGGGTTGGAAAGCTTTCGGCGAGCGCATCCGAAATTGCCAAGGGCGGCAACAATTTAAACGACGGAGCAGCTCAATTAGGTGAAGGGGCAGGTGCGCTGAGCGGTGGTTTCAATCAATTGAAGCAAGCTCAAGATAAACTTGCCGGCGGGGCGAATGAGCTAAAAGACGGTCAAGGTCAATTGGTGGCCGGATTGACAACATTTGGCGATAGTATCAATGCCGCACAAAACGGCCTTGGACAGTTAACCGATGGCAGCAACAACTTGGTTAACGGGCTTACTCAGCTTGAAGATGGCTCCAAGCAGTTATCGAGTGGCACCTCTCAGCTTTCCGAAGGTTCCAAAAGTTTGATTACCGGAACGGATAGGCTGAAAGAAGGCTCATCGAGCTTGACAAATGGGATGGGGGATTTGGCGAACGGAGCGATTAAGCTGCAAAATGGCATCGCCAAACTATCTGATGGCTCGGAAGAATTGCATGATGAATTGAAGGATGGCGCAGATGAAGCTGGCAAAATAAAATCAAATGATGATGTATATGATATGTTTGCAAGTCCAGTTAAAGTGGATAAATTGCCGATCCATAACGTACCAAACTATGGCACAAGCTTTGCACCGTATCTCATTTCCTTGAGTTTATTCATCGGGGCGATCGTCCTGACGATCATTTTCAAACTAAGGGAACCTGCCGTTAAGCCTGCAAATGGATTCAGTTGGTTCATCAGTAAGTATAGCGTCATGGCCCTCATAGGAATCTGTCAAGCCATATTGGTCGATTCGATTCTGATTCTAGGACTGGGAATCGAGGTTACGAGCTTACCGCTATTTTTCGCAGTAAGTATCCTTGCTAGCTGTACATTCATGGCGATCATTCAGTTCCTTGGTTCGGCATTGGATAATCCTGGTAGGTTTATCGCGTTGTTGATTTTGATTCTTCAATTGACAAGCAGCGGGGGGACCTTCCCGAATGAATTGGTTCCAGGATTCCTGCAAGGTTTCACACCTTTCCTACCGATGACTTATTCGATCAATGCATTCAGGGCAGTCATTTCAACAGGGGATTATAGCTTCATGTGGCATAATCTAAGCATCCTGGCGATATTCCTTGTAGTCGCGTTAGTCTTATCTCTTCTTTACTTCATTTATCGGTTCAGAAAATTGCACGCAACGGATGAAAACAAGGAAGAGACAATCTAATAACAAAAAACGGCCCCAGGATGGGGTACAGCATACTGTAGATGAACTCCGTTAATAAAGGAGTTCATCTACAGTTTTTTTTTGTTTTAAAACTTGTACTTGAACTGTTTCATTGCACTGCAGGCGCTCGCTTTCCGCGGGCGGTCGGGGAGCCGCCTCGGCGCTTGCGCCAGCGGTGTCTCTCCTAGACCGCATTTCCCGCAGGAGTCTCGCCGCCTTCCGTTCCATTCCACTCTGGGTGAAAACGAAAGATTCGTTTAGATTGCCCACCGTGTTGGAGAATTTGTACTTGAACTGTTTCATTGCGCCTGCTGAGTTTTCCCTTAGACCGTATTTCCCAGTATCGAACCTTTGAAAACTAAGTACCCGTATTGTCCGAAACTAGGGGGTTGGGCGCTGCAGAGTCCCATGGTTTCAACACACATTATACCTTTGGGAATATTGGAGATTGAAACACGAGAAATAAAATCATGCTTGTGAATACAGGGGAAAAAAGACTGTTCCTCTGATCCTGTGTAAAAGCTGAACGAACAAAGGAAAATGCGGCGTCCGAAATGGGACGCCGCATTTTGTCAGTACCAATCTAAAGAAGTCCAGATATCCACCTTTGTATGTAAGTTCTTGCTGGCTTCATCAAGTGTGTCTAAAGGATTAAGCAACTATACCCGTGATTTTAGGGGAGCAGGTGTGTATTTCTTCATCGGATTTTTAGCAATCACGTCTTTTAAATAGGGTTGACCTGCAGGGCCCCGTTTTCTCAAAAGCTCCATTAGGTAGGTAATGTCATCCAGAGCTCGGTGGGTTTGGAAGTTGGTAATTCTATGTGCCTGGAGTAAGGTTAGCAGTTTACTATTATCGAAGCCGTATTGCTTCCAAGGCACATTTCGCATTGTGCAAAACCATTTTTGATGATTGACTTCGGGGTACAGTTGGTAAAGGAAACTTCTATCGAATGATGCATTATGTGCGAAAATATCATCGGCACGAGCGATGAAGGACTTGATTTTTTCATCGTGAAAGCTTTTTCCTTCAACTGAGCTGAAAGGGATGCCATGGATCCGGAATGCTTGATCATAATTCATTCTGGCTTGAAGGCCCATCGGTTCCCTTAAAAAGGATTCTTGATCAATGTGGTTAATGATTTCCCCGGTTTCGCTATTATAGGTAAACAATATAAGGGCAAGCTCAATCATTTCATCGGAAGAGGGACGCAAGCCAGTTGTTTCAACGTCGAGCACTAAACCTAATCTATTAGACAATTTTTTTTCCTCCAATTGCATTTCTTGTATCTATTATATCGAACATGGATTGACTTTTGAAAGTGTGAGGCATTAAAAATAATGGGGGCTGCCTGAAACGGACATTACGTATCCATTTTATATTAACCCAATGTTTAATGGTTGCTACATAACTATAAATAGGTCCATTTCCGGTCGTGAAGAAATATGGCAGGTCGACTTTAAGTCTATCTGAAAAAAGTTCCAGATCATCAAACTTCGGAGTAATTTTCATTTTACCAGTAACTTTTATCGGAAAGATAAGAAGGTATATATGCAGCATTTAAATGAACGTGGGCAGGGAGCGGTTGTTCAAGCAATCAAAAGAAGCGGCCATTTGCCGCTTCTTTGGGAGGTTATTTACCGATGAATTGTTGTGTCCAGTAGTGGCTGTATTTTCCTCCTGTCACATGCCCGATTCCGATATGGGTATAGTTTTTATTCAAAATATTGGCCTTATGTCCGGGACTGTTCATCCAAGATTTCATCACTGATTCGGCACTTGGCTGACCGGCTGCAATATTTTCACCTGCATACTTGTAGTCAATGCCGAACGATTTCATCATTTCGAAAGGCGAGCCGTATGTAGGGCTTGTATGATTGAAATAATCATGATCCCGCATATCTTCGGATTTCAAGGTTGCGGTATGGGAAAGGGAGGTATCCATTTCAACGTTCGAAAGTCCGGCTTTGGAACGTTCTTCATTCACTAAACGAAGAATCTGCTGTTCTACCGTTTGCTCTTTTTCTTGCTGCTTTGCAGTTTGCTGGACACTTGGAAGAGAGATCGTTTGACCCACTAGAATGCGATTCGAATCGGAAATGGCTCGGTTTGATTTAAGAAGATCGGTAAGGCTCACTTCATATTCAGCGGCGATTTTTGATAAAGTATCTCCCTGTACGACTTCATGAGTATTGGCGCCTAAAGCTGCCGTCGGAGAAAGTAGGGATAGGGAGAGTGCCGTCAAAAGAATCGTTTTCTTCATTTTGTTTCCTCCTAGGATAAAATCTGGATTGAAAATCTAGTATCCTACAAAACTTCTTCTCTGTAAAATGGGGCCATTCTTTTTCTATCGAGGAATGGGAGAAAGGTAACGAATCAAAACATGCAAAATAGGGGCCATATAACCCGAAAGGAACATGATGAATCTTGTTCATGGGGCTTTTTTTTTAGAAAAGGAGATTAATTCCATGTCTAAAAAGAATCATTTTTATGTTTGCGAGCCACATCGTTCAGGGTAAATAAGAAGCATATAAAAACGGGAAGTAGCTATATGGAACTAAGACGATCATGATTGAAATAACTGTTGCAAAGGTGGAAATAATATGGATTTGAAGGCAGGAAAAGTATTTTGGAAGGATACATTTAAAGGAAGGGAATATCCAATCTTGGAAGAAGATATCTCATGTGATGTATGTATTGTGGGAAGTGGTTCATCGGGGGCGCACTGTGCCCATTTTTTAGCGGAGACGGGTCTGAATGTGGTCTTGATCGATAAGCGTGATATAAGTGAAGGCAGTACGATTGCAAATACCGGACTTCTACAATATTCAAATGATAAAACATTGACCTCGCTCATCCATAGCTTTGGTGAAGAAGCTGGTACGCGTCATGTTCAGCTTTGTTTGGATGCGATCCGAACTCTTGAGAAAGAAGTTGTACCTACTCTAGAAGAAAATCCGGATTTTAAAATCAGGAAAAGCCTGTATTACGCATCAAGCCCGGACGATGTTTCCATGCTGAAAGAAGAATACGAAAATCTGAAATCACGTAATTTCCCTGTGGAATATTATACCGAAAAAGAGATTGGGGAGAAGTTTTCGTTTTCAAAATCGGCTGCACTCGTTACGGGTAATGATGCGGAAATCAACCCTTATAAACATGCCCACTTTTTGATTGAAAATGCTTTTAACAAAGGCGTGCGTGTCTATTCCAATACAAAAATCAACGGAAAGGTTTTAAAGGAAGATCAAACCGTGTTATTTACCGAAAGAGGACATACGATCCGTGCACAAAAGGTCATCTTCGCCACAGGGTATGAAGCCCAAGAAGAGGTAAGGGATAAAAATGCAGTGATTCTAAGTTCGTATGCCATCGCGACCAATCCAATTGCCGACCATGCAAAATGGCATGATGATATGATGATTTGGGAAACGGCAAGACCTTATTTATATGCGAGAAAAACGGCTGACAATCGAATCATAATAGGTGGACTGGACGAGTCAACTGGATTTATCGAGAAACGCAATTCCATGATCATAAACAAAAGAGATGAATTATTGAAAGAACTCATCAACTTATTTCCTGAATTACGCAATGAAATCAAGGCGGATTATGCTTGGGGTGCTTTTTTTGGCGAGACCCATGATGGCTTGCCGACAATTGGGATGTATCCAGATCACCCGAATTGCTATTTCTTATTGGGGTACGGCGGAAATGGGACGGTATACAGTGTCATCCTTTCGCAAATCATCAGGGATTTGATTACGAAAGGAGCACATCCAGACACGGATTTATACCTTAAGGAAAGGAATGCACCGAAAAGGGTCTCCCATTAAAACAGGAATTTCCCCCGCATGAGTAGAATTAAGTAGACAGCTGAAATTACGGAGGGATCCTTCGATGTGGTTTAGGGAATTGGAAACGAAAAGGCTGAGATTAATCGAAATTGGTCACCGGCATAAGGAAAGTCTGTTTGACATCCTCTCAAGAGATGAGGTGACCAGGAATGGCGGGATAGAAAACTTGACTCACCTTGAAGATGCCCGCCGCCTGATCGATGCATTCAAAAGTGCATTCATCAACAAACGGGGAATTCGCTGGGGAGTGGTTTTGAAGGATTCGGGCACATTCATCGGCACCGTAGGAATCAATCAATTGAGCCTGATCAATAAGCGCGCCGAAATAGGATATGAAATCCATCCTGATTACTGGAGGAACCATTATACGTCCGAAGCTGTCAATGAAGTATTGCGCTACTCATTCGAAGAATTGAAACTGGTCCGGATCGCCGCTTTAACCTTCAAAGATAATCATGCCTCGGCAAACCTCCTGAAGAAGTTTGGTTTTAAAGAGGAAGGCAGCCTGCGAAGCTATGTATTTCTTCATCACGAGTCACACGATGCGATGGTATATTCCCTGTTATGCAGTGAATATCGGCATCTATATCGACAAATGGTTTAATGAATTATTCCGTTTTTTAAACACATTATGAAAGGATGAGCTGGCCATTGCGCCAGCTCTTTTGTTGTTGATCTCCCCTAAATTAACCCTATAGGAGCCTACCTTGTTATCAATCCGACACCACTTTTATTCCTTTCGAATAGTATTGCTCCTTCCGTCAAAAAAACTCTTACATTATATTTACGAAGCCAATGGGCAATTAAAGGATGTAGTCGATACAGACGGAAAATATACGACATACTCCTAAAATGCTGCAGGAGATAAAACGAAACTTGTAGATGCCACTGGTGCCATAACGGAGTGGGAATACGATCAAGAGGGTCAACTGAAAACCGAGAAAAAAACAGTGGCCGATCCAAGTTCCGGTGAATCCACGACACAAGTATCTTCCTTTGAATATGACTCTATCGGTCAAGTGAAAAAGAAAAGCTTGAAAGAAATAAATGGCTCCAAGACAACCGTTTCTAAAGAAGTCACCTATGAATATGATGAGTTAAGCAGGCTTGTAAAAGAAACGTGCCGTAATATGGAAGAGGGGAAAATAACGGAAAACCGCGTTTTCTCCATGATCATAATAGCAATGTGACGCATACATGGGTTTATGATGAGAGTAATCCCGTCCCAGTAGCTGTGGATCCAGATGTTGATGGGATCTATAACAGTGAAACCGTCTCTGAATATGACGCCAATAACCGCCTGATTTCAGAAACCATTTCCCACACGGATACACAGACGACGACGAGATATGACGAAAAAGACAATAAAGAAATCTTGAGCAACGCCCTTGGTGATACGGTCATTACGTATGATGACAATGACCGGATGACAAAAATCCTGACACCTAATTTTGATTCCTATCAGTATGAATATTTAGTCGATGATTCATTATCCAAAGTAAAAGCGCCTGGAGTAGAAACATCGATCAGCTATAATGGCGGTTCTAAAGTGAAATCCCTGAAAGCTGTAAGTCAAAAGGATCAGAGCGTGCTTTTTGACCTTCAATATCAGCATTCCGATACGGAACAAATCACGCAAATCTCCGATAAAGGAAAGATAAAGAAGAAATACACCTATACAGCAAAAGGGCAGCTTGAAACCGTAGAAGCGGATGGAGAGAAGCTTAAATATAGCTATGATGCCAACTCCAATCTGGTTAAAACGGAAAATGTAACATCGGACATCTTTAAAAGGTGGATCATTAAGCAATAATCAGTTAACGGGATGTCAAATCACCTTTTAAGGAAAAATAAAAAACTTGGTAAAACGGAACTGTATGGGAACAAAATATTCTCTATTTTAAAGTTACATATGTGAAGTACATTACAGGTTTTGACTATTAAATTGAGTGAAGACAAAGTGTCATTTACGTGAAATCTTTTAATAATATAGAAGAAACTAAGCAAAAATCCAAATTTGAATTTAGCCTTTTACATGAATGGATTTATTAGGAATTAGAGAAGGTTACGATCAAATCATGTGCATTAATAACCTAGTCTTAACTGAATGCGGATATGAAAAACTGAATAATTATATAGTGAAAAATTATGGAGCTGGAATAAGTTATATTAAGCGGATATTTTAGCGCTAACGATAAATGAAAGATCATAAACAGAAAGCTAAAAGAAAAACTTGTCATATGTAACCTTTGTCCACCTGCCTTAGGAACATAAGGGCAGGTCTTTTTGGAAAGTATAAAATCTTTTCGGGAAAATTTGAATCCGATGGAAATGGATGGTGGCGGCACTAGTAGGGTGATAGCGTATGAAGTCGGTTTGAAACATTGTTTATGTTAAGGTTGAAGGGTTGTGATTTTTTTCACGTAGATGTTCCGTGTGCAGGCGGGTTATTGGCTGAAGTTTAAGGGTTTGAAAGGAATACTATGATGGAGGCGTGTTTGTTGTAATGGGCTCTAGTCATTTACCTTATTTCCATATGTCCTTGAAAAATGCTCAAAAACTATGCATCTTGCATTGATTATTGATAGAGTAAAAAGGTCTTCCAATTCGCGTCTGTTAGCGGCTGATAAAAGACAAGATCATTAATCGGGACATTACCTATTTACTTGAAAGGAAGAATCAGAAGGAATATATCAAAATCCGCCTTTTGATTTTCCGTATATCGAGGTATACGGATTGGATATGGAGCTGCGGAATATATAACAGCGGTCGCATCAGCTCCTAAGTGGAAATTTATAGGTGTTGTGTTGGGGTCATATTATGTCGTTGTGATGGTTTTGGTCATTCCGCGAATTGGAATTGCGCCTGCATTGGTCGGGGTTATCGTAGGACAAATACTAATCGGGACAATCAATGATCATTTTGGTTTAATGGGAGGTGCGCGCATTCCTGTGGGTTTGAAAAAGGTGGCAGGGATAGGCGTACTTTTCATATCGTTATTTTTAATCAACCATAAATAAGTGAGTGCATCTCCCTGGAACAAATCAAGTAGGGGATAAAAGCCCTATACTTCCAATGCAATTTTCCTAATCGGGTGAAGGAATGATATAAAAAAAGAGATTTTTATTGATTAACACGTTATTGTACTAAAATATATCATCGAGATGAAAATAATTTTCGAGAGATTTTTGCTGCTCAAAAGTGTGTAATTAATTATCCGAATATTTAGAATGATTAGATGAATCATCAGGAAGTGAACATATATGAATACTGATATTTCAATGCCCAAAATGCCGGTGAGGAGTATTTTCTTCCTGATTTAACAAGCGAATCCGCATGATTTTTCCTTGAACTAGATCGAATTGTTCAGCAAAAAATTATTATCTTATGAAAAAGTACTCATTGGTTTATTGATTTTTTAATTTATTCGTAATATACTTAAAATTCAACATCTTTAATTCGAAGTATAGTACTTTTAGCGAGGTTAGAAAGTGGGTGGTTTTTTAACTGGTAAACTACCGTTTTGGAATTTTTCCTGCAAGAAACGTAGTTTTATGCAAACGATTCGCTAGCTGCTTTAAGTGGATTTCTGCTTAATGGTTTTAATTGCCTTCGCTGACATTTAGCTGGTACTGTACCAACAATTAATAGGTGGTAGTCGGATAATCTCTTAATATGGGAATATCCAAAGATAGAGTAAAGATGAGGGGGAATATTTTTTGAAAAAGTCTAAATTTTCAGTGCTTGCTCTACTAATGGCCATCATGCTTATACTAGCGGCATGCAATGGCGGTTCGAAGGAAACTTCGAAAGAAAATGAGGGCGGGTCGGGTGACTCATCCAAAGCAAAAGTGCTAAACGTGAACAACTCGAGTGAACCTGGTTCGCTACATCCGGCAAACGCACAAGGAACTCATGAATCATGGATCCTTGAACACACGTTTGAAGGTCTGACAAAGAAAACAGAAGAAGGTAAAATCGTTCCAGGAAATGCAGAATCATGGAAAATCAGTGAAGATGGATTAAAATGGACTTTTAAATTGAAAGAAGGCTTGAAATGGTCTAATGGCGATCCGCTTACAGCGCATGATTTCGAATATGCTTGGAAGTATGCTTTGAAACCGGAAACAGCTGCTGACTATGCATACCAGCTTTACTACCTTAAAGGCGGGGAAGCTTACAACAGCAAAAAAGGCAAGGAAGAGGATGTAGGCGTTAAAGCGACAGACGACTTGACTCTTGAGGTTACTTTGGAAAAACCGACACCTTATTTCCTTGATTTGACTTCCTTCTATACTTTCTATCCAATCGATAAAAAGGTACAGGAAGAAAACCCTAAATGGGCATTGGATGCAAAAACACACGTATCGAATGGACCATTCAAGTTAACGGAGTGGAAACATAAAGAAAGTCTGAAAATTGAAAAGAATGAAAACTACTACGATAAAGACAAAATCAAATTGGATGCGGTCAACTTCGCTCTAATTGAAGATGAAAATACGGCATGGCAAATGTATCAGAGCGGCGAATTGGACCTCGCTTATCCACTTCCTGTAGATATTCAAGGTCAAATGGTCAATTCTGATGACAAAGAATTCAAAATGGGCAAAGAACTTGCTGTATACTACTACAATTTCAATACAAAAGTGAAACCTTTCAATAATGCTAAAGTAAGGAAAGCATTATCGATGGCAATCGAGCGTCAAAAAATCACGGATAATGTTGCTCAAGGCGGACAAAAGCCTGCATTCGGCGTAGTGCCTCCGGGTATTCCTGATGCATCTGGAGATTTCCAGGAGAATACAGGTGACTTGTTTAAGGAAGATGTTACCGAAGCTAAGAAATTGTTAAAAGAAGGACTAGCTGAAGAAGGCATGAAGAAATTACCTGACTTCTCAATCTTGTACAATACTTTAGATTCACACAAGAAAATTGCTGAAGCGGTTCAAGGAATGTGGCGTGATAACCTGGGTGTCGAAGTTACCCTTGAAAATGCAGAATTCCAAGTTAAGCTTGACCGTGAAAAAGCTGGTGACTTTGAAATTTCCCGTGCAGGATGGGTTGGTGACTATGTTGACCCAATGACATTCATGCTTTGGGAAACGGACGGCGCCTATAATGATGCAGGTTGGTCAAACAAAGAATATGATAAGTTATTAAATGAGGCAAAATCTACAATGGAACCAAAAGAACGCATGGATGCTTTGCATAAAGCAGAGAAAGTTATGATTGATGAAATGCCGATCCTTCCGGTTTACTTCTACACAAAACCATATATGGTTAAATCGAATGTTACTGGAGTTTATGCACCGATTAACGCTTATCCGAACTTTATTTACGCGGATAAAAAATAAGAGAAGGATTAAAGTGAGATGGGAGGTATGTCCGATTAAGGACATACCCCATTTTCAATTACGAATTTGAATATTTCATGAATTCATTTCCGTTTTCAACTCCTTAGAAAATCGATGATTGGGGTGATTACCATGTTGAGATATACATTAAATCGTTTTAAATGGGCGATTATTACTTTGTGGGCGGTTATTACATTAACGTTCATCATAATGCATACGATTCCGGGAAATCCATTTGCCAAAGAAGGAGCAATGCCTCCGGCTGTTTATGAAAATCTTCAAACACACTATGGATTGGACAAGCCTTTGTTAACCCAATATGGGAATTATTTATTGGAAGTCGTTCAGTTTGATTTTGGTCCTTCACTTAAATCCTCATCCATTTCAGTGAATGATTACATCTTGAAGGGATTTCCAGTGTCCTTGCATTTAGGCGCACAAGCATTGGTGATTGCCATTTTCTTTGGACTCATCCTGGGTGTAGTGGCCTCCCTGAAACGAAATAAATGGCCGGACTATCTTTCAATGGTCATTGCCATCGTAGGGATCTCAGTACCGAACTTTATTTTAGCAACCATTTTGATCAATTATTTCGCGATCAAATGGCACATATTCCCTGTTGCTACATGGGCAACATGGCAGCATACCATTTTGCCGTCCATAGCGCTGTCCATGATGCCGCTTGCTTTCATTGCCAGATTGATGCGGACAAGCATGCTTGAGGTAATGGGGCAGGACTACATCTTGACAGCAAAAGCAAAAGGTTTGAAACGAAGCGGAGTCATCATCAAGCATGCGATACGGAATGCGTTATTGCCGATCATCACGATTCTTGGTATCCTAACGGCTAATATCGTGACTGGAAGCTTCATCATTGAACGTATTTTTGGTATCCCGGGCATGGGGGATATGTTCGTAAAGGGAATTTCCAACCGAGACTACCCGGTCATTCTTGGTTCAACCATTGTGTACAGTGCAGTGCTTATCATATTGATATTCATCGTTGATGTTGCCTATACGCTGATCGATCCAAGAATTAAAGTGACGGGGGAGAAAAAATAATGGCAGATAAAGTGCATTTTACAGAGGATATGTTCCAACCCGCTGAAGGAAACTTTAAGGAAGCCGAAAAAATTGCGAGACCGACAGTTTCATACTGGTCTGACGTCTGGCGTCGTTTCAAGGAAAACAAGCTGGCGATGACCGGATTCGTCCTGATAATCCTCCTGGTCCTGCTGGCGATATTTGGTCCATATATTAACGGTTACACATATTATGGACAAGATTTCGAGAAAAAGAATTTAAGCCCTAATAGCGAGCATTGGTTCGGGACGGATTCTTCAGGAAGGGATTTATTTACGCGAGCATGGTATGGTGCGAGGATTTCCTTGTTCATCGGATTGATGGCAGCACTGATAGACTTTTTGATTGGTGTGCTTTATGGCGGGATTTCAGCCATCCGCGGCGGACGCACGGATAACATGATGATGCGTTTTGCAGAAGTGATCTATGCGATTCCTTACCTTTTGATGGTCATCTTGATGATGGTTGTTTTGAAGCCAGGCATATTGCCGATCATCATCGCGATGTCGATTACTGGGTGGATCCCGATGGCAAGACTGGTAAGGGGGCAAGTACTACAGTTAAAAGAGAATGAATACATTCATGCAGCAACCATATCTGGAGCCAACACGAGCTGGACGTTAAGAAAACATATGATTCCGAATACAATGGGACCGATTCTTGTCAATTTGACATTGACTGTACCAACAGCGATTTTTGCCGAAGCAACTTTAAGCTTTTTGGGGTTGGGAGTGCCAGCGCCGCAGGCAAGTTGGGGAACATTGACAAGTGATGCCCTAGGAAGCATTTTGGTAGGGAATTTCTATCAACTTTTAATCCCGGCAATATTGATTTCTTTAACCATGTTCGCTTTCAATGTGGCTGGTGACGGACTTCAGGATGCCCTGGATCCAAAACTACGGAAATAAATAAGTCCTAACATAAAGATTTGATAGTACTAGAATAGGAGGGACGATGATGGAGAACCTATTAGAAGTTAAAGATTTACAAATCAACTTCCATACGTATGCAGGAAAAGTACAGGCTGTTCGCGGCGTTAACTTTGAAGTGAAAAAAGGGGAAGCCGTTGCCATCGTTGGGGAATCCGGGTGCGGCAAAAGTGTCACTGCAAAATCTATCATGAGATTATTGGAGACACCTCCAGCAGAGTATGGAACTGGTTCAATTAATTTTGGCGGGAAAGACCTTATTAAAATAAGCGAAAAGGAAATGCAGAAGATTCGCGGAAATGATATTAGCATGATTTTCCAGGACCCGATGACTTCCCTTAATCCTACGACCAAAATCGGCAGCCAAATCATGGAAGGTATTCTGAAGCATAATAGAGATATCTCCCGAAAAGATGCATACGACCGAGCGTTAGAAACACTTACACTGGTAGGGATTCCGCAGCCGGAAAAAAGGATGCAGCAATATCCGCATGAGTTTTCAGGCGGCATGCGCCAGCGGGCGATGATAGCGATGGCGCTAGCTTGTGAACCGAAGCTATTGATTGCCGATGAGCCCACGACGGCTTTGGATGTGACGATACAAGCACAAATACTAGAATTGATGAAGGATATTCAACGCAGAATGGAAACTTCCATCATCCTTATCACGCACGATCTTGGAGTGGTTGCGGAAACTTGCGAACGGGTTGTCGTTATGTATGCTGGTAAGGTTGTGGAAACGGGGACAGTTGAAGCGATATTCTCCAATCCGCAGCACCCGTACACAAGAGGGCTGCTCAAGACGGTGCCGAGACTCGATATGGAGAAAACGGCTCCGCTGGTACCTATCATCGGATCGCCGCCGGATTTGCTGGATCCGCCGAAAGGATGCCCATTTTATCCAAGATGTGAATCAGCCATGAAGGTATGCAAAGACCATGATCCGGAACTAGAAGTAGTGGAAGAGGGACAGACAGCTGCGTGCTGGCTTCACCATCCAATGGCAAAAGCAGCACAGCTGCAAGCTAATGTTTGAAGGAGGAGAACCAATGGTTTCACTAAAAAATAAGTCGGTAAAAGAAAAAACAGTCAACGAAAATTCTCCTCTTGTTGAAATAAAGAATCTGAAAAAGCATTTTTCAGTCGGTTCTCAGACGCTGAAAGCGGTGGATGGTTTGGATCTCAAGATTTATCCTGGAGAAACTGTCGGACTTGTAGGCGAAAGCGGGTGCGGGAAATCGACGGCTGGTCGGACGATTACTCGTCTTTATGAACCTACAGATGGAGAAGTCCTTTTTCAGGGTAAAAATATTTTTGATTATAAACAGGGGGAAATGTCACATATCCGCCGTGAAATCCAAATGATTTTCCAGGATCCATACGCTTCCTTGAATCCAAGGATGAAGGTGGAGGAATTGATTGGCGAACCGCTTGCCATCCATGGGATATCCAAGGGAAAAGAGAGAAGAAAACGTGTGGAAGACCTGTTAAAGCTGGTTGGTCTAAGTCCGGAACATATCACTCGTTTTCCGCATGAATTCAGTGGCGGGCAACGGCAGCGGATTGGGATTGCAAGGGCGTTGGCTTTAAACCCTAAATTCATCGTATGTGATGAACCGATTTCTGCACTGGATGTCTCGATTCAAGCTCAAGTCGTCAATTTATTGAAAGAACTGCAAAAAGAAATGGGCTTGACTTATTTATTCATTGCGCATGATTTATCGATGGTCAAGTATATTTCAGATCGCATCTTGGTCATGTATCTCGGACGCATGATGGAACTGGCGGATAGTGAATCGTTAACGAAGGATCCACTGCACCCATACACTCAAGCCCTGCTTTCGGCAGTGCCGATTCCTGACCCGACCATTAAGCGGGAAAGAATCGTCCTGAAAGGCGATGTGCCAAGTCCGATCAATCCGCCAAGCGGCTGTGTATTCCGGACTCGCTGCCCTAAAGCGATGGAGATATGTTCCAGTGCCGTTCCTGAATGGAAAGAACAAAAGCCAGGGCATTTCGTTGCGTGTCATTTATATTGGTAAACCTAAAAACCAGTTGCCCTTTGCAACTGGTCTTTTTTTAGCGGACAAATGATATTGTATGGATACGAAAATAGTGATCTGAAAATTATGTCATTTATTTAAGCGCAAAAATTGCCTTGGAAACCTGCTTCACGAAGAAGTTTCCACCACTAGATCACTCGCGGGGAAAGGTTAAATTCAAATCAAGGAGCGCCATCCTCCCCTAATTCCAAATGATTTTGAAGCAGCAGATATGTTGGTAGAGCTTTCAGAAAAATTCGATGGAGATCATGGTGGGGGGGAGACCGTTGTTATTCATTGTGCAGACGGGATTTAAAGGGAATAGTAAATGGGTTTTGGGATGTTTTTCCGAAACCTTTTTAGTTTAGTATCGGTAGCGAAGGGTGGATAGGGGAAAATTTATCCGTTTATAAAAATAAATAACTGGGAATATGAATATAAAACATATAATATGTAATTATATGTAAATATTAAGAAATATCTGTTGAATGCTTCAATGTGTGAGAGAGGGAGGGAATGATGGTGTATTCTACGATTACCAGTGATATCATCGATCATGTCATGATCGTCACCCTAAATCGTCCTGAGAGAATGAATGCTTTCAATGAAAAGATGTGTGCGGAAATGATTCTCGCTTTTGATGAAGCAGACGCTAATGATGATGTACGTGCCGTCATTGTAACGGGTTCTGGTGCTTCCTACTGTGCTGGAATGGATTTGGAGAAGGGGGCTGAAACCTTCATGGACCACACCCCTTTGGTTGAATACCGTGACGCAGGCGGGGTTTTGGCATTGCGGATTTTCGAACTGAAGAAACCGATCATCGCGGCCATTAATGGCGCGGCGGTTGGGGTAGGGATAACCATGACATTGCCGATGGATATCAGGATAGCTTCAACGGAGGCGAAAATGGGCTTTGTTTTCGCTCGCAGAGGGATTACGATGGAGGCATGCAGCGGATGGTTTCTACCTAGACTTGTCGGCATGGGGAAAGCTTCTGAATGGATTTATACCGGCAGGATGATATCAGCCAACGAAGCGTATGAGGGCAGGCTGGTGAATAAAATTGTCGGACCAGACGAATTGATGGCTGCCGCAATGGAAATCGCAACAGACATTGCCCAGAACACATCTGCCGTTTCCGTGACTCTATCCCGTCAGCTGATGTGGACGATGCTCGGAGCGAACCATCCTGTCGAATCACATAAAATAGAATCGAAGATGCTTCATTGGACAGGAAAACAAGCGGATGCTCAAGAAGGGATTGAAGCATTTTTGGAGAAAAGAAGAGCAGATTTCAAAATGAAAAGCAGCACAGATATGCCTCCTTTTTATCCTTGGAGCACGGATCGAACGTATGAACCGGACAAGAAATGAGTGATGGTGAAGTGCGTGATAATTTTTACTTTTCGGATAAATTAGGGTTTCCATTCTTAGTGTGGTATACTGTGTTTACCATTTACTAAACTTGTTTCATGTTTCCCTATTCCAAGTGAATAGGGATTTTTTATGTTTGCCTTTTTTGAAAATAAAAAAAACAGACCCTACAAGTAGAGTCTGTTATATATTGTATTAAAAATTATGCTTTTTGAACGTTAGTAGCTTGAGGTCCACGTTGACCTTGCTCAACTTCAAAAGTAACTTCTTGACCTTCGTCTAATGATTTGAATCCTTCGCTTTGGATAGCTGAGAAATGTACGAATACATCGTCTCCATTTTCGCGTTCGATGAAGCCAAATCCTTTTTCTGCGTTAAACCATTTTACTTTACCTTGTTCCATTGTTGTTGCCTCCTAGTGTGAATCCACACATTGTGTTACTACCCTTGCTCAATCATTAGACGAAAAGTGTTTCACTTATCAATCTTCCCGAACAAAAATAATTCTTCTTAAATATAACAGATTATGTCGGAATCTGCAAGTGAACAAAGCAAGATTATTTATGGTGCCCAAATGCAGAAAGATTATCAATAGCCTTTTTTGTAATCAAGTAAATTGGTGGAAGGTGTTCTGCCGGTAAGATATTCCTTTAAATTAGGAATGAAGATATCCTGGATCAGCCGTTGGTCGTACAGCTCAGTGTCCCCCGATGTATGCGGAGTGATGATGACATTATCCATATCCCACAAAGGATTGGTTTCTGGAAGCGGTTCTGCTTCGAATACGTCAAGGCCTGCTCCTGCAATTTGCTCCTCCAAAAGAGCTTGAATCAATTCTTGCTGGATTACGAGCTTTCCTCTGCCTATATTAATGAAAAAAGCGGAAGGCTTCATAAGCTGGAATTCTTTTTGGCCGAACATATTCTCTGTCTCTGCCGTCAAAGGGAGAGTCACGACAATATAATCGCATCTAGGAAGTAAATCAGCCAATTGTTCCTGGGTGAACATCTCATCGACATCGTGCTCGGATTTCCCGGAGTGGCGCAAGCCCAATACGGTCATGCCAAAAGCCTTGGCAATTTTGGCGGTTTCCTTGCCGATTTTACCAACACCGATGATTCCGATGGTCTTTTCGTGGATTTCCAGATGCATTTTGGCGGGTTGCCAAGACTTTTCTAGCTGTTGCTTCTTATATGTATCTAATTTTCTTGTCAAGGTAAGCAGGAACCCAAAAATGGTTTCAGATATAGGATAGGCATGGACACCGTTTGCCGTCGTTATTTGGACATTTTTTTGTTCCAACCTTTCCAGGGGCAGGCTGTTCACTCCGGCACTCCACGTCTGTATCCATTTCACATCACTTCCTTCGATGCTTGAAGACATGGAAGATTTCCAGCCGGCGATCACTTCGGCATCCGTTAGATGATCCTTCCATATGGCAGGTGATCTACCAGTGATCACCTGCCAATCGGGGACAAGTTCTTTAACTTTTTCCAATAAAGGCTCATTCAGGTTTCGACTGATAATGAGTTTTCTTTTGGACATATCCATTCTCCTTTGCCATTTTTCTGAATTATACGTAAGTTTTGTTTATATTTCAATTAAGAAAAGTGTTAGGATGGCTTTATCCATACAAAATAATGAAAGTGGGGATGAACATGAATCTAAAGGATATATACGGAAACCTGCCTGTCATCGAATCAAAACGTCTAATCATGAGGAAGGTAACCATGAAGGATGCCGAAGACATGTTCGCTTATGCATCCAATCGGGAGGTTTCCCGTTTCGTCACTTGGGACGCACACGGCTCCTTAAGTGCTACAAAGGATTACATCCAGCTTATCCTGCAAAATTATGAGGACAGCCACATTGCTCCGTGGGGAATCCAGTACAAGGAAAGTGGTAAGTTGATCGGTACCATCGACTATGTTTCCTGGCAGGTCAATCATCATCATGCAGAAATAGGATATGTGCTGGCGCCGGAATATTGGGGGAAGGGCCTGATGACGGAGGCTGTCGAAAAAATCGTGGCCTTTGGCTTCGAAAATATGAATCTGGTACGGATTCAAGCACGCTGCTTTGTTGAAAATACGGGTTCGGAACGAGTCATGCAAAAGGCAGGCATGTCATTTGAAGGAATCATAAGAAAAGGGATGTTTGTGAAAGGGGAGCATGTCGACCTTAAGTTGTATGCCATCATTAACTGATCTTCTAGCTAAAAAAAGACGGTTGGTTGAAAAATTGGCATTAAGTTGGAATTTCACAAACGAACACTATGTGCAAATATCGAAGGCGAAAATATACAAAACGTCTAATGTAAAAGAGCGGATTGAAAAATATAATTAAACTATCAAATCGATTTGAATTGGAGGGTATCTCAATGGAAGTGATCAAAAAAGTTGAAACGTTGAAGAATTACATCGGTGGCAGATGGGTGGAATCCACTACATCGAAGCATGAAGAAGTGCCCAATCCAGCGACAGGGGAAGCTTTGGCAATCGTACCGCTTTCCACTAAGGACGATCTCCGTGTAGCGGTGCAAGCTGCAAATGAGGCGTACAAAGAATGGAAAAGGGTTGCTGTGCCAAAAAGGGCACGCTACTTGTTCCGTTACCAGCAATTGTTGATCGAACACTGGGATGAGCTTGCCAAACTAGTCACGATTGAAAATGGAAAAAGCTACACGGAAGCCTATGGGGAGGTTCAACGCGGAATAGAATGCGTGGAATTCGCAGCAGGTGCGCCTACCTTGATGATGGGGAGCCAGCTGCCTGATATTTCCCCTGGAATTGAATCCGGTATGTATCGCTACCCAATCGGAGTCGTTGCCGGAATCACGCCCTTTAATTTCCCGATGATGGTTCCGTGCTGGATGTTCCCGCTTGCGATTGCGTGTGGAAATACGTTCATTTTAAAACCTTCAGAACGGACACCGCTCTTGGCGAACCGCCTTGTCGAATTATTGACGGAAGCAGGCGTTCCTGATGGAGTGGTCAATATTGTCCACGGTGCCCACGACGTCGTGAATGGAATTTTGGAGCATGATGATATAAAAGCGGTATCTTTCGTTGGATCCCAGCCTGTTGCTGAATACGTTTACAAAACGGCAGCTGCCAATAAAAAACGTGTCCAGGCTTTATCGGGAGCGAAAAACCATTCGATCGTCATGCCTGATGCGAACCTGGATAATGCGGTGACGAACATCACCAATGCAGCTTTCGGGTCAGCTGGTGAACGCTGCATGGCAGCTTCGGTCGTCGTTGCCATAGGAGAGGTGGGAGACGAGCTCGTCGAGAGATTAAAGGCTGCAGCGGATGATATCAAAATTGGAAATGGGATGGATAAGGACGTATTCCTAGGTCCGGTGATTCGTGATACGCATAAAAAGAGAACAGAGCAATATATCGAGAGCGGGGAAAAAGAAGGGGCGACTCTCCTTCGTGATGGCAGGAATGAAGGTGATCAGGAGAATGGCTATTATGTTGGCCCGACATTATTCGATCATGTGAAAACGGACATGAAGATATGGAAGGATGAAATCTTTGCGCCTGTCTTATCCATCGTACGGGTCAATTCCCTGGAAGAAGCGATTGAGTTGACCAATCAATCTGAATTTGCCAATGGAGCCTGCATCTATACGGATAGCGCCAGCGCCATCCGGGAATTCCGCGAAGAGATTGATGCAGGGATGCTTGGTGTGAACCTAGGGGTGCCAGCCCCGATGGCATTCTTTCCTTTCTCTGGATATAAAAGTTCTTTTTACGGAGACCTTCATGCCAATGGAAGGGATGGCGTGGAATTTTACACAAGAAAGAAAATGTTGACGGCGAGATACTGATACGGTTCATGGGGTCGACACAATTTGTGTTCGACCCTGCTTTATACATCATTCTGGAGGGGTGTATCTTATGCAGGTTGAAAAACAAGGTCAGGATTATAAGACGAGGGATGGAAAGTACGTTTGGCATCATATGAAAGGGGCCGAACCGAACCCAGGGACAATGGTGATTCAAAAGGGGCAAGGAGCATGGATCACGGATGTGAATGGGAATCGTTATCTGGATGGGATGTCCGGTTTATGGTGTGTCAATGTCGGTTATGGACGAACGGAGCTGGCTGAAGCAGCTTATGAGCAGCTGAAGGAACTTCCTTATGCCCCTTTAACGAATAGTCACATCCCGGCCATCAAGCTAGCGGAGAAATTGAATGATTGGCTTGGCGGGGATTATGTCATCTTCTTTTCCAACAGTGGTTCGGAAGCGAATGAAATCGCCTTTAAAATAGCGCGGCAGTACCACCTGCAAAAAGGCGATCATGGCCGTTATAAATTCATCTCCCGCTACCGCGGATATCACGGCAATACAATGGGAGCCTTGGCGGCAACGGGGCAGGCACAGCGGAAGTATAAGTATGAACCGCTTGCATCTGGCTTCCTTCATGTGTCGCCGCCTGATTCCTATCGAAATCCAGAGGACGAAAGCGGCGAAAAAAGTGCGGCGGAAATCGAACGTACGATTACATGGGAGTTAAGCGAGACTGTGGCAGCGGTGATCATGGAGCCGATCATCACCGGTGGCGGAATTCTGATGCCGCCTGAAGGATATATGAAGCGTGTCGCGGAAATCTGTGAGAAAAATGGCGTACTGCTTATTTCCGATGAGGTCATTTGCGGGTTTGGCCGAACGGGAAAGAAATTCGGATTCATGAACTATGATGTAAAACCGGATATCGTAACGATGGCAAAGGGGATTACCAGCGCTTACCTGCCTTTATCGGCTACTGCCGTAAAACGGGAAATTTATGAAGCGTATGTCGGTTCGGATGATTATGATCGCTTGCGGCATGTGAATACCTTTGGCGGCAATCCAGCTTCCTGTGCGCTTGCCCTGAAGAATATGGAAATATATGAAGATGAGAAACTAATAGAACGTTCAAAAGAGTTGGGGCTTCGCTTCCTGCAAGAGTTTGAAGAAATCAAATCACATCCGAATGTGGGGGATGTACGTGGTAAAGGATTATTGGTAGGCATCGAGCTTGTCGAAGATAAACAGACAAAAAAACCGATTGAGCTTTCCAAAATCAATAAAGCGATTGCGTCCTGCAAGGAAAAGGGACTGATCATCGGCAAAAATGGCGATACGGTCGCGGGCTTCAATAATATTCTCACACTTGCTCCGCCACTTAGTATTACAGATGAAGATTTCTCCTTCATCGTGACGACAGTAAAGAGCACTTTAGCTGAATTATAAAACAAGAGAATCTGTTTTGGCACCGTAAAACATGTGACGGTGCTTTTTTCTTTGCCCATATGGAGAACCTTTACACGGAATCATATGAGCTGAAAGCCTATTTTTCTTCTGCCCTTTAAAACCTTCCATCGCACTTGAAGCTTTTCCTTGTACAAAATGATACTTGGAATTGAAATCGTTTTCCTTGCTTAGTTTTCACGGATGTTTGAAAATGGAGGGATAAGGATCGTTTGCTTATGCATCGATTTTATATCGTTCATATTATTCATAAATAGAGGTGTGGGAGATGAAAAGTGAAGATATAACAAAAAAACTGATGGTACATAGCCCTGAAATATTGGGGAGCGGGAATTTTTCAAAGTATGCGGTATTGGTGCCGCTAATAGAAAAAGAAGATGGAATGCACGTTCTCTTTGAAGAGCGCTCGCACAAATTAAGGAGGCAGCCGGGGGATATCTGCTTTCCCGGCGGAAAAATAGACAAGTCTGACTGTGATGAGCTGGCGGCAGCCCTTAGGGAAACGAATGAGGAGCTTGGATTGGGTAAGGATGATATCTCGCATGTGTTTCCGATCGATTATTTGGTATCCCCCTTTGGAATGATCGTTTATCCGTTTGCGGGCTTTGTCCGTAACCTTCAGCAGATCACGCCTAATCCAGCTGAGGTTGAAACCATTTTCACTGTCCCGCTTTCGTTTTTTATGGAAAAACCGCCGGAGATTTATCATGTCCAATACAAAATTGAACCGCATGAAAACTTCCCCCATGATTTAATCGTGGGCGGGGAAAATTATCAATGGCAGCCAAAACAGATGGAAGAGTATTTTTACTTATATAAGGATCGCGTCATCTGGGGATTGACAGCGAAAATCCTTACCCATTTCATTGAAATCCTGCGTTAGACCCTTCTAAAGCACCTTTTTTTATCCAATTAAATCAATTAAACTTAATTTACGGAAAATATGGTTTTTAATAGAATTGGGAGGGATGAGTGGATGAAGAATAGTTTTGAAGTGCTAGAGCAGGAACGAGAAATGGCTATGGCTACCCTTGTGGAATTTAGTGAAAATCGCGAATACTACGACGAAAACAAAGATCAGGAACTGAAGAAAGCGTACTATCAAGAAGATTCCTTAAGTAGGGATGAACTGAAGAACCTACTGGCAGTTACCCATAAAAACCAGCTGAACTACTCACCGCATCGACATGTTTACCCTTGGGTGGATTTACAGGAAAATGGAAAGTTGAAGAGTCTGTATTCCGGAAAAGGCATGGATCCCATTAAAGCCATCGAGGAAGATATTCGTATACTGGAAGTGTTGACTAGCCAATCCGAAAAACTTGAGAACATGCTCGTCAATTGTGAACATGTCGTACCCCAATCGTGGTTCAATAAAAAAGAACCGATGCGGGGGGATTTGCATCATCTGTTTGCTTGTGAACCAGGCTGTAACAGCAGCCGAGGCAACTTTCCCTACCATGATTTTGAGGATTATGTCCCGGAAGTGGGAGCTGCTGGGATTAAAGCGGGTTGCGGCAAATCGGAAGAAGGGAAGTTCGAACCTGAATACGGCAAAGGAATTGTAGCAAGGGCAACCATGTATTTTTCTATCAGATATGAGGGAATCATCAATAGCAGCAATGTGAACATGGCTCTTTTGCTGGAATGGCATCGGCTATTTCCGGTCAGTACGTATGAAAAACATAGAAATCAAGCTATTCAGGAAATCCAGGGTAATCGAAACCCATTCATAGACTTTCCTGAAATGGCGGAGAAGTGGTTGTAAAGACCGGTAATAAAAAGGAAGGAAGCTGGCACTGCAGCTTCCTTCCTTTTTTGATTGATAGAATTAAAGGAATTTTACGCAAACCGGAAAGGGAACTTCGATATCTTTTTGCAACAGTGTTAATGTTCCGGTATTTTCATTCCTGGAAAATAGGGTAAGGTTTCCGGATTGTTCATTGGAAGCAATCAAAAATCTTCCGCTAGGGTCAAATGAAAAATCACGAGGCCAATGCCCTTCCGTAGAGACGAGTTCGACAAAGGATAGCTGACCGGTTTCTTGAGCGATTTCATAAACGGCTATGCTATCATGTCCGCGGTTTGCGGCATATACGAACCGTCCGTCATCAGAAATATGAATCGCGCTTCCTTGGTTGTTTTCCTTGAAATCGTCTGGCGTGCTCCGAACCGTTTGTAATTCAGAAAAACGCCCGGTTTGATCATCGAAGCTTAAAACGATGACTTCGGGTACAAGCTCTGCCATCACATACGCGAACTTTCCATTAGGGTGGAACGTCAAGTGCCTAGGTCCGCTGCCGGGAGAGACTGATAGGCTGCTTACTTCTTCCGGAATACCATTATGTATTTCATACGTTATCACTTTATCGATACCAAGATCGACTACCGCAACGAAACGTTCATCCGGCGTGAAACCAGCGAAGTGAGTGTGTGCCTTTTCCTGGCGCTCTTCATTCGGTCCGCGGCCTTCATGACGAATGGTGGAAGATACAGGCATTGGAGTCGCATCGGTCTGAAGCTGATAGCTTTCAATCAGGCCGTCTCCATAATTGGAAGTGATCAAAACCTCTTTTTTGCTGTCGACACTAATATGACAGGAAGAACCATTAGGTGTCAGCTGTTTGCCAAGGTACGTCAACTCTCCTGATTCTCCATTTATGGAATAGGCAGAGACCCCGCCGCTTCCCGCTTCTTTTAAGATGGCATATAAATTCTTTTTGTCCTCGCTGATCGTAACATAAGTTGGATCGGTTAATTCGGCTGCAAGAACAGGTGTGCTGAGTTTCCCTTCTGCTGTATCTAAGGTAAAGCGATAAATGCCTTTGCTGTCGCCTTTTGTGTACGTGCCGATATACCCGATAATCTTTTGAACATGGTTCACCATATAGATCCCTCCAAGAGTTTTATAGTTTTACTTATATTTTACCATAGATGCAACCCAATATCCTTTACAGGGTTCGTGTAATGGTGCATCCTTTTTTATGCCCCCCCTCAGTCAGGGGGGACATTCCAGCTTATCCAAGTGGCATTGTGGCTTCAACGGGGAAATGACTGAACCGGTAAATGGAAAACAAGCCCTGGTCCTGTTAAAGGTCAGAAGGGCGGACCAATCAGGATTGTGCAAGTGACCATAAAAGAAAGAGGAATGGACGATTTTCCCTGCTCGTCTGATTGTGGATATCCTCCATATCGACCGGTGCCACGCGAAGGACCCATTTGCGATTTTCCCGTTTTTAATGATGCAGTCTGCAGGAATTGAACCTAAAGCATGATCGCTGAAGCATTTTTCAATTCCCTATCTTGCCGATTAATAGTTCACTCTTTCACTGGTGGTGTCCCAAGCCCGGAATGGCAGATCATGGCCGTTATAAGACAACCGTTCCATCTTAATGGCACGGTTTTCGATTGGAATGGAGAGTTCTTGGTAAATGAAGTGGTCATCAAAACCGATATGTGCAGCATCTTCCTTGGTACTAGCAAAATAGATCGCTCTTGGCCGCGCCCAATAAATGGCACCGATGCACATCGGACAAGGTTCACAGCTTGTGTATATGTCACAATCGGTCAGCTGGAAGGCATTGAGGTTTCTGCATGCATCACGGATTGCCTGCACTTCGGCGTGAGCGGTTGGATCGTTTGCTGTTGTCACATTATTGCAGCCTCTCCCGATAACGATGCCGTTTTTTACGATAATGGCGCCAAAAGGTCCGCCATTCTTAGCCAATACATTTTCATGCGCAAGTCGCACAGCCATCTCCATGAATTTTACGTCCATTTAAAACACCCCTTAATCAGTAATAAACTAATAAGTTTTGATGGTATATTTTATTACGTGAATATATTATATAATATAACATATTTAGATATAAATGGAATTTATTTTCTGGAAACAATTAAAACACCCACCTATGTTAAGGTATGTGACATTGAATTTGGGTCCGTTAAATGAATTTTTACAAATAAATATAAAACTGATATGGTTAGATTAAAATTAATAAAATGATGAAGGTGAAAGGTATGGGGTTTTTAGGCGTTTTATTACCGATTTTCGGTATTTTTGTTTTAGGGTTCATAGGTCAGAAAAAATTTAATCTCGATACAAAATCGATTTCCACGATGGCATTATATTTAATGTCACCATTCCTGATATTTCGAACATTTTATACTGCAGAATTTACGATTGATTATCTTTATCTGTTCTTATTCACGATTGTACTTTGTCTTTCGCTCATATTGGTGGTCTATATCATTGCTTTTTTCCGGAATTATACGGTAACTGAAACGAGCGGCATGATTTTGGCGTCCGCCTTCATGAATAATGGGAATTACGGAACTCCAGTGATTTTCCTTTTGTTCGGGGCAATAGGGCTCGATTATGCCATCATCCTGATGGTGGGTCAGCAATTAGTCATGTGCACGATCGGGATTTATTTCGCGGCGAAGGGCAGCCCTGAGGGAAATGGAGTTCAAACCGCGCTGAAAGCGGTGTGCAAGATGCCGATCGTATATGGGGCATTGGCAGGTGCCGCTTTTCAAGTGGCGAATATCCCATTAAGCAATTCGGTTATGGAAGCAGTAAACCTTGTTGCCGATGCGGCAATCCCGACAATCATGGTTACACTGGGAATGCAGCTTGCCAACATATCATTGAAAAAAATGGCATACCGGAAGCTATCTGTTTCGCTTCTTCTTAAACTTGCCGTTTCACCAGCAATCGCTTTCCTGATTTCACTTGCACTGCCGGTTGATGATATGGTCAGGCATATCATGATCATCGTGGCTGCGATGCCGACGGCGGCCAACACGACAATGTATGCACTCCAATTCAATACTGAGCCGGAATTCGTATCGAGCGCTACGTTCATAAGTACGTCATTAAGCTTGATCACGCTTCCAATCATCTTTTTCTTTGTATTATAATAGCCTCGCATTTTATCAGACTAGGAGAGCTGCGTTTCCCGCTTATCATGAAGCGATATTTTGCTTCACGAGAAGTGGATGGAATGTGAGATTGTCTTAGAATTGTTGTACCTCAGAGATATTGCTTTTTAAATGTTCCGAGCTGGTATATACTTTTCAAATGCTTTGTATTTAAATGGGGAGGGGTTTCTTTGCTTCAGACAAAAATTAAACTATCTAATCCGGCAAAGATTGAAGCTATTTTAATGGGAATCGTCAGAAAATCCTTTGAAGAAGCTCAAAAGGATAAACTTCTCTTATGTATGGAATGTGGAGATGTGGATCTATATATCGCTTCTTCCAACCATGATGAACTTCAAGATGCAATTAATGAAAACTTTGAATTTGATGAATACGGTGAATGTATAAAGCCGGAAGAACATCAAGAATTGATGGATGATTTATACGAGTATTTCCTGATCCTGCATAAGGAAAGTGATCTGTTTGATTTTTTTCCTGCAGGTCCATATACAGTAGCAGGGGAAAGTCGTGAATCGGAAACGGATATCCTGGCTCCAAGAGGCCTTTTTTCAGCTCCTTTCGAAGATGCCATCAAGAAATGAAAAAGACAGCCAAGGCCGTCTTTCAGTTTGTAGACAAAAGGGGTTCGGAATTAAAAAATTCCGAGCCCCCTTTTGAAATCCCCTTGGAATTTTCTCCTATAGTTAAAAGGACCATGCTTTTCTTTTGCATCTGCCTATACACGCTCAATCGTTTTACGCATGGAACGAATGCCGATGGTATATTGAATGAAAGTCAGTTTCAATAATATAACGGGATCAATACTTGGGCGTCCTACCTCTGAATACATATCTTTCACCAAGTCATTAATGAAAGTGAAGTCCACGGCAGCCTCTATTTTACGACCAAATGGTTCGGTGGCACCAGTTGATCTAACGTAATCATTTCAAGTTGATCTCGCTGAATAGAATCATGTTTTGAAAGCATCCTCATCACCTCAAGTTTTAATATTTTTATTTTAAAACAAGAATGACTCTAGGCAAAAGTGTTCTAACTAAAAGGTAAAACAAAGTTGGTTGGAACGGAAGGTACGAGACTCCTGCGGGAAGTGCGAGTCACGGGAGACACCGGAGGCTGAAAGCCGAGGATGCTCCCGGACCGCCCGCGGAAAGCGAGTACCTGGAGAGGAAACCAACGGCCGCATTGTCTACAGTCTGAAAGACAGCTAAGGCTGTTTTTTTTATGTTCTTTAATGCTCTTATAGGCTTACGGGAAATAAATCCCCGGAAAATGCTTTTACATATGCATGTTTTATGGAATATGGCAATAGTATCATGAAATATAATATCATTTTTAACAAATTAAAGTTTATATGGTAATTTTAAGTAATATTAGATATAATAAAATTGTGAATATTGAATATATTATTATAATTACTAGATTAAAATAACAATAAATTAGCTAGGTTTAAGTATTGCTAGAGTTGTGATGGGAAATAATAGGGAAAGGTTTTCTCAGGGGCAGGAAATGCTGATGATTTCAGCAATGATATAAGCGAGGATGCTATCGGATACATAAACAATTCTGATTATTATAAATATTACATTCGTCGCAGGGAGGCTTATTATGATTGTTTTTGAAGATGTGAATAAGTATTTTGGTGATTTTCAGGTGCTGAAGGAGATTAATCTAACAATCAATAAAGGGGAAGTGGTCGTGGTCATCGGTCCGTCCGGCTCAGGTAAAAGCACATTGCTGCGTTGCATCAATCGCCTGGAAACGATTTCTGGCGGTTCGCTATCCATTAATGGATTAAATGTAGCGGACAGAAAAACGGACATTAACAAACTGCGCCGGAATATCGGTATGGTTTTCCAGCATTTTCACTTGTATCCACATAAAACGGTGCTTGAAAATATCATGCTTGCCCCCAGGAAGGTTTTGGGACAATCCGAATCGGAAGCGAAAAAGATTGCACTTAAATATTTGGAGAAAGTGGGGATAGGAGATAAAGCGAATTCATTTCCTTCCCAGCTTTCAGGCGGACAGCAGCAACGGGTCGCCATTGCCAGAGGATTGGCGATGGGGCCTGAAATCATGCTGTTTGATGAACCAACCTCAGCCTTGGATCCGGAAATGATCGGCGAGGTTTTGGATGTTATGAAAGCCCTTGCCCATGAAGGGATGACGATGGTGGTGGTCACCCACGAAATGGGGTTTGCCCGTGAAGTGGCGGATCGAATCGTATTCATGGACGAAGGCAAGATTCTGGAAGAGGCAACACCGGCTGAGTTTTACGCCAATCCTCGTGAAGAGAGGGCTCGTTTATTCCTTAGCCGTATCTTAAATCATTAAATTAGAAAACAGGGGTGATTTACATGTTGAAGAAAAAGAAATGGATGAAATTATCTTTGCTGTCGTTAATGGCTGTCATTTTATTGGCTGGATGCAGTTCCGGCAAGGATTCTGACAAAGGCAAAGAAGGCGGGAACAAGGACAAAGATGTACTGGCACAAGTGAAGGATAAAGATGAAATTGTGTTTGGGGTCAAAAATGATACAAGGTTATTCGGGCTGAAAAATCCCAGTACTGGAGATGTAGAAGGCTTTGATATTGATATCGCGAAAGCGCTCGCTGCTGAAATTCTTGGTGATGAGAACAAAGTGAAATTTAAAGAGGTGACTTCCAAAACACGGATGGCTTTATTGAATAATGGCGATATCGATGCAATCGTAGCCACCATGACGATTACGGAAGATCGTAAAAAAGAAGTGGACTTCACGGATGTGTATTTTGATGCCGGACAATCTTTGCTAGTTAAGAAAGGAAGCGACATCAAGGGCATCGATAGTTTAAAAGGCAAAAAGGTATTGGCAGTAAAAGGATCGACTTCTTCCATAAATATACGTGAAAAAGCACCTGACGCTCAAGTGCTTGAATTCGAAAACTACTCCGAAGCGTTTGCGGCGCTGAAATCCGGGCAAGGTGATGCGTTGACCACGGATGATTCCATCCTTTATGGTATGGCGGATGAAGATCCGAATTATGAGCTTGTTGGCGGTACATTTACAGACGAGCCTTATGGAATTGCTGTCAAAAAAGGAAATGCGGATTTTGTTGCCGAATTGAATAAAGCACTTAAAGCGCTTAAAGATTCAGGTAAGTACGACGAAATTCATGATAAATGGATTAAACACTAATACAATTTTTAAAAGGATGTAAAAGGTGAAGGTCTGACCAACATTTGAACATTTTTTTCTGTGGGGATGAGCTAATTGCTCATCCTTACTAGTTAAAGGAGTGAATGCCGTGCTTGATTTCTCCATTTTAACAGAGAATCTGGATATGTATTTATTAGGCTTTAAAAATACGATACTTTCAAGTTTGATAGCATTAGTTGCGAGTTTGATTCTTGGCATACTTGTAGCCATCATGCGGATTGCCCCGATTAAGCCTCTGAATTGGCTTGGAACCGCCTATGTCGAATTCATTCGGAACATACCGTTATTGATCATTACATTTTTCTTCTTTCTCGGCCTTAAACTTAGCGGTCTGTATGCAGGAACGTTAGCCTTAACCATTTATACTTCATCCTTCATAGCCGAGGCCATCCGGGCCGGGATACTTTCCGTGCCAAAAGGACAAATGGAAGCTGCCCGCTCATCAGGATTGACCTATGGACAAGCAATGAGGCTCGTCATTTTGCCGCAGGCTGTCAAAATAGTCATCCCGCCTCTGGGGAACCAATTTATCAATCTCGTGAAAAATTCTTCCATTTTAGCCGTAGTTGCCGGACTTGACCTCATGTACCATGGAGATTTGATTTCTTCGCGGACTTTCGTCGTGTTCGATGTCTACATTTTTGTTGCCGCGTTTTATTTGATTCTTACCATTCCTTTAAGTCTGGGCGTTGGTTATTTAGAAAAACGTCTGGCTAAGAGTAATTGAGGGAGGTATAAGGTATGGATTTTGCAGGTGCCTATTCACCGGATAATCTAGCATTTTTATTAGAGGGATTTTGGGTAACGCTTAAGGTAGCTTTTATATCAATCATTCTAAGCTTCATCATCGGCGGTATTGTGGGAATAATCCGTTACGCGAAAGTGCCGGTCTTATCACAAATATTAGCTCTAATCGTCGAAACGGTTCGTAATTTACCGTTATTATTGATCATCTTCTTTACTTATTTTGCACTGCCAGAGATACGCATTAAACTGGAAATCATTCCTGCAGCCATCGTGGCCTTGACGATTTTTGAGTCGGCCATGCTTTCCGAAGTAATCAGAAGCGGATTGAAATCCATTGATAAAGGTCAGATGGAGGCGGCTCGATCATCAGGCTTAAGCTATACACAGGCATTGATACATATCATTTTGCCCCAGGCGCTGCGTCGCATGGTTCCTCCTATAGTCAGTCAATTCATTTCTCTGTTGAAAGACACCTCATTAGCGGTCGTCATTTCATTGCCGGAGCTGACCCATCATGGGCAGATCATCTACGGACAAAGTCAAAAATATTTAATACCGATCCTGATCCTGGTTGCACTTATGTATTTCGTCGTTAACTATAGTCTGTCTTTGGTGGCGCAAAGACTTGAAGTGAAACGAACGTAAACAGACGACATTTTTTATGAATATAGGTGGTTTCATACTGAAGACAGACTCGATAAAAATCGAGTTTGTCTTCAGTATTTTGTTTGAAAACCGTCAATGGATGTTGAAGCTCCTCGCTCTCCCAGCAGGGGCTCACCAGCCATTCCATTCCACTGCAGGCACTTCCTTTCCACGGGCGTTCCGGAAGCTTCCTCGGCCAGGGCTTTTACTGCATCAGCATTCCTGCAGGAGGTTCGAATGCAGCGATTTAATCCACTAAAATACAGGGGAGGCAAGGGTTGCATGAATGGTTACATTCGGGAACCTTTTTGGAATTTATTATGGGACTGAATAACTGATGGTTAAATGGAAGTAACTGGTAAATGGTTATTATTCCATTTCTCAGGGGTTACTATTTTCTAAAGATAAGAATTGCGGATGGATTTTATATAACCAATCGAAAGCATAAAAATTGAATCTTTTCCTTTCGGTGGCCGTATATATAAGATAAGAAAGCAGGTGGGTAAATATGGATGAAATGAAACGGAGCAACAATAAAGCGATTGTCACGCTGATCATGGGGGTATTGTCCTTGCTGATTCCTTTCATCGGAATCATATTGGGTGTACTAGGATTAATATTTGCGTCAAAGAGCAAAGCAGAAATGAAGCTTACTGGGGAATCAGGGAATGGTTTAGTGACAGCAGGAAAAGTATGCAGCATAGTAGGAATCATTTTGAATGTTGTCGCGATATTGATATTCTTCGTGTTTTTTTATTTTGTCGTAAATACGGACATTACTACCTATTAATAGCAAAAAAAAACTTGACAAACATAGAAAAGCTAAGATAAACCTCATTTTACATGAATTTCATGTTATAATTAACTTATATTTCTAAATATTCAAGAAGGGATGATAATTTGACCATTCAAATCTTTGAGTATCCAGCTGTATTCTATTATGAAAAACATCCGTTGATTCTTGATTCTTTCTCTGTTCAAGTTTGTTTTCCGGATTTCAGGCAAGAGGGATTTGTATCTTCAGTTAGCGGCAGGAATCGGATAGATGCCTTAGCTTGTGCTCAAGAACTATTGGAAACGATGGTCGAACATTTCATTCACGATAAAAAAACGATACCGGATGCAAGTGAAATGGAAAAGGTGAACCTTGATAGGGGAATTAATATATGTGAGTCAGCCCCCTTTCGAATCGAAATCGAAAATATCACATACGAAAAATGAAAGCCTTGCCTGGTAAAGGACAGGGTTTTTATTTTGGATTGTGGATGATGAAAGGGAATCAATGTTAAAAACGAAGCAATAGTGGGATCTTACCATATTGGAATCTATAGAGGAATGATCAGGCGGTATGATACGCATGCATTACTATCTTCAATCGATATGACCATCATTACTAAACAGGATGATGGTATTTATTTTGGGTAATAAATAATTTTTTTATTTTTGAGGAAAGGATATTGCGTTCTTTATAACGAATATGTATAGTATAGGTAACATAGGTAAAAAGTATCAATAGTCTTGGATTTTGGAGGTGTATCCGTGAAATATTATATGGCATCAGACGAAAAAAACATGAAGCAAGTTAGGTCATTGATTAAAAAATTGACGTCAAAAGGGTTTGTATGTGTAAATGATTGGAATTTACAAATCATTGAAGAAGAAAACCAACTTGCGGATGGCATTGGCGAATACGAAAAAAAGGGAATTGAGGAAGCGGACTTTATGCTAATCTTCCTAACAGCAGGAAAGGGGAACCTTTCCGAGCTTGGATATGCATTATCATTGAACAAGAAAATTGTTGTGTATTCACCGGAGAAAGACAACTATCATATTAATAAAAAATCAATTTTTCATAATTTGCCAGGTGTAACCATTTGCAGCGGTACATTTTATAAGCTGGTTAAATTGATACATACACTTTCACCGGAAGAATCCGAAAAAGAGAATTCCGTTCACATGGATTAATTGTCGAATATAGAAAATTAAACGGCTACCCTCTAATAAAATATCTTTTGAACGTACTGTTTAATGTATTTTAAATGAGGGTAAAAACGATTAAAAAAGGAGAGGACTGTTTTGGCCGTTATTGATATCGACCAGTTATTGCTAGCTACTGAAGAAATTGCAGAAGAATCAGTTCCATTCCATCTTGATACATTTGACATTGATCAGCTTTTAGATAAAACGGATAACTGGAATTGGTAAGGCTTTCTTTACATGGAAAAACCTGATTACCCAAAGGACATAGGAAGGTAATCAGGGTTGAGGCTGTTTGGGATCGAAATTAGAACTGACGTCCCTTTACCAATCCTAAAATCACAAACATTAAGATGGAACCGATAACGAAGGTTGATTTTATGATCGTTATGAGAAGTTCATCGTACATTTGATTTTCCTCCTTATATGTAATGAAAGGCAGTGCGATTATGATTCGCTGTTCATGAATAAATTATAACATAAAGCCGGATGTGCTGGTGGGAAATTTATGTCGTTCTGGGTAATGTTGTGTGATTGATTAGGGGACGGCAAAAAAAAGATATCCTCTCTTGCGGATATCAGAATGACCAATCATTTTAATCCAAGCGCTTTTTTTGTTTTGGGACCAACGACTCCATCTGCTGTAAGTTTTTTTGCTTTTTGAAATTTTTTTACGGCAAGTTCGGTGTTGTTTCCAAATTCCCCGTCTATACCTTTTGTATTATATCCAAGTTTAGTTAGCCTTTTTTGCAATTCGACTACTTTAGGACCATTGCTTCCTTTTTTTAGCGTCGAATAGGTTGCCTTAACAGGGACACTATTTGGACCGGTCACTTTATACCCATTTTGAGCAGCGATGCTAGAGAATGGTTTATTAGAACTGGCAATCAAGACCACTGTGTTCATCTTCACTTCATCATACAGCCATTGTACATCTTCGTTATACATTCGAATACAACCCGCACTTATATATTTCCCGATGGAGTTTGAGTCATTATTGCCATGTATGGCATACGTATTCCCCGGTGTATTGCGTGCATTGATCCCCAGCCATCGTTTTCCCAGCGGATTCTTTGGATCTCCTCCCCTTATGTTGCCCTTGTAATAGGGACGATTCACGATCTTCGTCACGATCTTGAACTTTCCTTCAGGGGTATAGGAAGCTTTCTTTCCCGTTGCTACTGGAAACACCTTCACTAATTTGTCATTTTCATAATACGCCAGCTGATTATTGGCTTTATTGATGATAATCAGTTGTCTGGTTGCTGCACTTGCTGCATGATCGAACCCCAATAAACTAAAGACGAATATTAATGCAAATACAATCACTTTTTTCATGTTTTCCCCGTCCTCAATAAAAGAAATCTTATATTTACGCATATACCATCTTATGCATGCAGCTTGGCAAAAGTGACATTTTTTAAAAGGGAGGGTACACTTATGGGGGAGAGTCATTCCAGCCTAAACTACCCTTTAATTGACACATAAGGAATGGTGGGCACTGTTTTTGGCCATATTACATACATTATTGAATGATTAAAGTGAAAGCGGAGGTGGGAAGCAATTGTCACGCCCAAAAGTCGAGGACTATTTAGAACAAGGGATTTATGGTCCTAAAGAGATTAAGCCCGGTGAACGAAAAGAATTTCTTGGCACTTTAAGGGAGCGCGTCGTCATTGTCTTGAAAAAAAGCCAAGTTTTTGAAGCGAATGTGTATCCGGAGATAGAGCAAATGATGAAACGGCATTCCGGTGCAAACTTGTTATTGAATGGTCAAATGGATTATCAATACCTTGGCAAATATATTAAATTGGCTGCGGTTCATAACATTCCTTATAAAATTGTCCTGAACCAAGACCATGACTCTGAATTGGGTCTGGTGCTAGCTGAAAAAGATGCGATAAACAAAGAAGAGATTTTTATAGAGAAGCAAAAACAGGTCATTCCAGTAAAAAAAGAGAAGAGCATGAAATCGGATGTAAAACGGTGGGTCAAAAGAATATTTAATAAACACGGATAATTCTATCTATATGAAAACAAGGAGACCGTTCTGACTGGGGCAGGTCTCCTTTTAAACGCGGATAAAGGTCGGACATTTACATCTATATCGACTTCTTTCTTAATCGATGAAACTTCCTGAAGTTGCCGATGATCGTTTTTACCACGGAATACGTGGGAATCGCGATTAAAATGCCGATGAAACCGTAGATTGAACCTGCAGCAAGTAACAATAAGATGATCGTCAAAGGATGGATATTGAGGCGTTTACCCATAATATTCGGGGTAACTAGATGGCCCTCTACTTGTTGAACGACAGTGAGGACGATGATCACTTTAACTGCCATCCCGACGTCTTGCTGCAAAGCAATGAAAAGGGCAGGAATGATGCTTATTAATGGTCCTAGAAACGGAACGACCGTAAAGATCATTGCGAGTAGGGCTAAGACTAGCGCATAATCCAGATCGATGATCAGGTAGCCTATATACATTAACGTTCCAATTACCAGTGATACGATGAATTGACCGATTATGTACGTTGAAAGTGTTTTATCCACGTCTTTTAAAATCGTGTTCCCCTCTGATTCCACGTCACTTGGAATATATTTTAGCAGGAAGGGTCTGAGCTTCTCCCCATCCTTCAGAAAATAAAATAAAATGAATGGTGTAATCACAAGTACTGTTAAGACGCTTGTTATCGTGGTAAAGACGGTACTGACGTTCACTAA
Organism: Bacillus sp. mrc49; assembly: GCF_002803435.1. Classification (NCBI taxonomy): domain Bacteria; kingdom Bacillati; phylum Bacillota; class Bacilli; order Caryophanales; family Bacillaceae; genus Bacillus; species Bacillus sp. mrc49. The sequence goes on from NZ_PHNG01000690.1 coordinate 155,410, forward strand.
AAGTTTTTCAGAATAATCCTTCAAGTGTTTCCCTGCATTTTCTTTTAAAGCTTCCGTATTAATCATTCCAAAGTCATTTTTTTTGATCATATCTTCAGATTCTTTAGAGATTTCCTTGACTTTGTTCGGTAAATCTTCCGATAGCTTTTGAAATTGATCGACCACTATAGGACTTCCAAAGTAGCTTGCTGACCCAATCAAACCAAAGATAATTAAAAAGACAGTGAAAATGCTGACGGTTCTAGGGATGAATCCAGTTAATAAGTTAACGACGGGCCGTAATACATAATATAATAGCCCCGCCAATATAATCGGGAAGAACATGGCTGCAATGATGCTTTGCAGCGGCTGTATAAGATAATCAATCTTACCTAGTAAAAAAATGATTAAAATGATCAATATAATCGCACAGGCATATTTAAAAAATGGTTTATTGATCCACAAAAAAATCCCCCCTAATTCCGTCTCTTCCTTGATTCCCTTAAATGGCTGAAAGTTAAACTATGTATCATCAACGGTATGAAAGAAGTTTTTAAATCAGGAAAAGAAGTGTGAAGAAACGAAAAAAGACCTTCGTTATTCAAATAATGTAAGGTCGAAAAGTATGCCGATCCAGGAAGTCGGGGCTTAAACCGAATTCGATAGTAACATGCGTTTTTTTTTAGGCAGGTCCTTTTCGTACTGGTGGTCGTTTTTAAAACGAGTGGAGCGAAGGTGGAGACTCGTTCGGGAGCAGCGGGTCGGGTTTCAAGCCGAGAAGGCTTATCGCTTCCATTTGTAAAGCTGAGCATCGGAGGGGAAATCAACCAAACTTCATTTGGTGAAAGCAACAAAGGATGCGAAAACAAAAAAAGGAGGCAATTCAAAGATGTAAGGGCACCATATAATAATTATTATGAAATAATTTATTGAGTAAGCACAAAGTCATTCGTTATGATATAATGTACGAACATATTGGCTTTATTACAGGGGATTTGTTTCAAGCTGTATGAATTTTCCCTTGAAAAGACAAGCTGATACAGACGAAACGAATATTGTTTTTGGTAAGATTAAGATACTCAGTCTTTTGTTCAGGATTCATACATAAGTAAAACAGACAAATTCAAAATATTTTAAAAAAATTCCGAAAATTTCGTCTTAAGGACTTGAACTATGATTCCTGATAGGAGTAAACTAATGAAAGATAGATTTTATGGAAGTGAAATCTTGTAAATTTATTCAGCAAGGGGTTTTGGTAATGAAGGAACATGACATGCAAATCACGCTTAGCACAACAAAGAAGGAAAAACCACAGGCGGACCAGCTTGAGTTCGGTAAGCATTTTACCGATCATATGTTTATTATGGATTATACCCAAGGACAAGGGTGGCATGATCCAAGAATTGTTCCTTATCAACCGCTCTCATTAGAGCCGTCAGCGATGATATTTCACTATGGACAATCCGTTTTTGAAGGATTGAAGGCTTATTCCACACCGGAAGATGAAGTAATTTTATTCCGTCCCGAAAAGAATTTTCAGCGCTTGAACAGTTCAAATGGCCGGTTATGCATACCGGATGTCGATGTGGATTTTGCATTGAAGGCATTAAAAACCTTAATAAGCGTCGATAAAGAATGGATACCCCAGGAGGAGGGGACATCGCTATATATCAGGCCGTTCATCATAGCGACCGAGCCATACCTTGGTGTTTCCCCGTCACACAAATATCAGTTCATCATCATCATGTCACCTGTCGGATCATACTATAAAGAAGGGATCCATCCCGTAAAAATTGCGGTGGAGTCAGCCTTCACCCGTGCAGTGAACGGTGGTACGGGAGAAGCCAAAACTGGTGGCAATTATGCTTCGAGCCTCAAGGCACAAGAAGTATCCGAAAAGATGGGCTATGCTCAAGTTCTCTGGCTGGATGGAGTAGAGAAAAAATATATTGAAGAAGTTGGAAGCATGAACGTATTCTTCAAGATTAACGGTGAAATCATCACTCCGGCTTTAAACGGCAGCATACTTTCGGGGATCACCCGTAATTCCATTATAGAATTGCTAAAACACTGGAATCTTCCCGTTACGGAAAGGCGCATTTCCATGGAGGAAGTTCATGAAGCCCATAAATCAGGTCTCTTGGAAGAGGCCTTCGGCACAGGAACAGCCGCTGTCATATCGCCAATTGGTGAGTTTTTATGGAACGGTGAGGAAATGGTCGTTCAAAGCGGAGAAACTGGTGAATTATCCAAAAAACTTTATGATACACTTACTGGTATTCAAAGAGGTAAAATTGCCGATGAGTTAAACTGGACGACGAAAGTTGAAGAAAAAGTCACTCAATGATACTTATTCAAAAATAGGGTTTCGGGATGAAGTTTCTTCCGAAACCCTTTTGATTTTGTCATATTCTCTATGTAGCGTTGATAAAAGGACAGGATGGCAGAACAAGATAAGGAGGATGATACATGCCTAATCATTCAAAAGAAGAATTACTAGCTGGTGGTAATGTTTCAAAAGTTTCCAGGTCAGGTGATACAGTTAGACGGGATTTAAAGCCCAATAGCAAAAGGATTCATGCATTATTAACCCATCTTGATCATAAAGGATACGAATATGCTCCTAAATTTCTTGGCATTGATGAAAAAGGTAGGGAAATTCTATCGTACATCGCAGGAGAAGCTGGCAATTATCCATTTAAAAAATATATGTGGTCAGATGATGTCTTACGAAAAATTGCCGAAATGCTTCGTCTCTATCATGATTCTGTAAGCGATTTTTCATTTGATGATGGATGGCAATCAACCGACAACACCCCACAGCCTGCCGAAGTGCTTTGCCATAACGACTTTGCCATATACAACATTATTTTTCACGATGAAACGCCGATAGGAATCATCGATTTTGATGTAGCGGCACCTGGGCCACGACTTTGGGACATAGCATATACTCTATACACTTGTGTTCCATTAAGCAGATTTCATCTTAATGAAACAGGTGAAGAAGTTCATTATCATTCAAGTCAAGATGCTGCCCGAATAAGAAGCAGAGTTCAATTGTTTTTTGAATCCTATGGTGAAGGGGTTGCAGTGAATTATCTGGAAATGGTGCTGCTGCGATTAGAAGGATTATGTAAAACCATAGCAAGAAAAGCAGGTGAAGGTGACGCTGCTTTTCAAAAGATGATAGAGGAGGGCCATATTCGGCATTATCAAAATGACATGACATTCATTTCCGAACATCGGAATGACTGGACATGACGTACTCTTCGGTCAATGAGCTTCGATAAGGAAGTTCCCTTGATGTTTTTCTCTCGGCCCAAGGCGTAGAAAAACTCGCTAAGATCAGGCTTGTACAATGTCTGGGGCCTTTTTTAAAATATTCCATCCCTTTACATGATCATCTTACTTCTTATAGCGACTGCTACAGCCTCCGTTCGGTGTGTGGCCCCCAATTTCCTGATTGCAGAGGAAATATGATCGCGGACGGTATATTCGCTTACTTGCATTTTTGGGGCCATTTGCTTTAATCCCAAACCATTGGCTAAATACTGTAAGGCTTCCACTTCACGTTTACTTAGAAGGTATTGGGGGGGAACGGCAGCGAAGGTCGAACTGACCGCCAGACTCAAATAATGGGAAAGCATCATTAACTCATTCTTCGTAACCGGTTCATTTGAATTTTCGGGATCGACTAAAACGAAACCTATTGCCGTTCCCTTTAAGATGATCGGGATGATCGCCAATGAAGTAATGTCGAACCTTTTTATGTATTCAGCGGGGATCGCGGATTTTGCATGCTGAAACGTTAAGTATATCGGTTGTTTATGGACGACTGCTTGGTGAATGGGATAGATATCGTGAATATTCTCTTTAACTTGTTGTAAAGAATAGGTATTTTCATTTGTACAGGCGCAAATTCCTTCACCCATACCCGTCAAGCTTGAGTAATTGAATAGTGATGCTCGCTGAAACGAAAAAAAATCCACACATCCCCTTACGATCATTTGTGATTTATGGGCACCATTTTTTTGATCGGAAATCTTTTGAACATGGTTCATTACAGTTTCCTCAAGCATTCGACTTTATTCCTCCCTACATTTTCAGTGCTATCCTAGATCCTACTAATATCTTACAATAAAATGAAAGCCCTTACAATCATTATGATACATAAATTCAAGGAGGCTGTAATATGAAAAGAAGTGCGTTAACCACAACGAGCCGGAGCTTTAGAGAAGATACCCTCCCATTTAAGCTTTATCAAAAGGCGAAGAAATTCGGTGTATGGAATCCTCGTGACATAGATTTCAGTCAGGACCAAGAAGATTGGAAGGCATTCACGGATGTCGAAAGGGAGGTGTTATTACGGATCATATCCCTTTTTCAGGGGGGAGAAGAGGCGGTGACATTGGATTTACTGCCGCTTATAATGTCGATTGCCAAAGAGGGCAGGATCGAAGAGGAAATGTATTTGACGACATTCTTGTTCGAAGAAGCGAAACATATGGAGTTTTTTCGATATACATTAGATCAAATCGGTGAAAAAGGGGATTTGACGGTTTTTCACTCCGACACGTATAAAGCGATTTTTTACGAGATATTGCCTGAAGCCATGGGAAAACTTTTAACCGACCAGTCCCCTGAAGCATTGGCGGAGGCCGCCACCGTTTATAACATGTTTACGGAGGGGGTACTCGCAGAAACCGGATATTTCGGATTTTATCAGACGCTGGAAGCGAGTAAAATGATGCCTGGTTTGTTACAAGGTGTAGGTCTTTTGAAGAAGGACGAATCACGCCACATTGCTTATGGGACTTTCTTGCTGCAACGCATCATCAGTGAACATCCACATATATTCAGTCAAGTTGAGAAGAGGATGGAAGAGCTTTCACCATTGGCCATCACGTTGAATACGGAAGGATATGAACAGTTAGGCAATCCATTTGGCAACGACAAGCAGGCGGTGTTGAATTTCACCATGAAACAGCTGGCTGTGAGGATGGAGATTTTGGCAAGGGCAAAAGGCAAGAAGATCGAAGAAATCTATCATAGCCATGAAAAGGACTATGGGGTCTTGTGATCGCTGAAATATCACTCATTCAGTCCATCCGCATCTTCTTAACGAAAAAATAATGTTTGAGGTGAAAGAATATGGGTGTCAACAATCATTCGAATTTTTGGTTAAGATCTTCGGTTTATAGCGGTTCCGATTCACGCTCACTTATACCGGGGCTATTCAAAGGTCTTGGGGCAAAAAGGATTCTGCTCGTAAGTGATTCTGGCTTGGAACATGCAGGTGTCGTTAAGAAGGTTACCGAGGTCTTTGAGGTAACGAATTTAACTGATGGACCAGAAATAGTAGGGGAATTCCTCAACGTAACACAAGATGCAGGGAGCAACTGTGTGAATGAAGCATTGGATTATGCTCGTGAAGTCCAAGCGGATGGCATACTTGCGGTTGGCGGAGGAAGCGTCATCGATACGGCCAAGGCACTGAAATTCGGGCTGTCTAAAGGAATCGCCGAAATAAACGATGCCATACCAAGAGGCTTTCTCTATGAGGGGTTTCCAAAAGCGCAGCCAATGAACATCGCTCATATATCCGTTGCGACAACAGCAGGGACAGGGTCGGAGGTTTCTCCAATCGCAGTCATATATAATGAAGATATAAAAGTTAAAATGAATATTTACAATGTTTATTTAAGTTCGGATATAGCCATTCTCGATCCAGATCTAACCGTTGGTTTGCCGCCTTATATCACTGCTTTTACTGGTGCGGATGCATTGACGCATGCGATAGAAGCAATCGCTTCACCCCATGCGACATCTATAACGGATGCTTATGCAATTCAGGCCATTCGAGTCATCGAAGAAAATTTACCCATTGCTGTAAAGGATGGAACGAATATCAAGGCCCGCATGGAAATGCTGCATGGTAGCTTGATGGGAATCACTGCATTTTCCAGTGCCCTGAACGCCATCCCGATCCATAATCTTGCCCATGCATATGGAGCATTATTTCGCATTCCCCATGGATTGGCCAATGCTGTTTTCCTGCCAGTCGTCATGGAGTCCATCCCTGATTTATACTTACCGAAGATTCATTTGATAGCTGAAGCTTTTCAAGTGAGATTCGATGACGGGGATGCACAAGGCCTTTTAGCAAAGGTGATTGAAAAGCTTCGTTTCTTTTTGAATGATCTTGGTCTCCCATCTGAATTCAGTGATTCCCAGATTAGTCAAATGGATATTGAAAGTATTGTAAAAGCGGTCTCCACAGATCCAGCTTCCGCAAACTTTCCGATGTCAGTCGAATTGATAAAGTCGGTGGCTTCACGTGTTGCCCCTGTGGAAATCAATTAATCGCGGACAAAAAAAGCCTGCTACATGCGGCTTTTTTTGTTGCCTCTGGCGAGTTTCGCTGTGTTGATAAACATTTGCGATGAATCAATCGCAAACATTCTGGCAAACCCGACGGAGGTGTTATCATTTTTTCGTTAAATTCTCCTTTGCCATCTTGACAAGTTCCTTGACCATTCCTCCTCCCAATCTGCCACCAATTTTCCCATTTTCCTTCGAGGTCAGCAAGCCGTTATAACCTTTTTTCAACGGCACGCCCATTTCTTTTGCCACTTCAAACTTTGCCTCCTCAGGATCATTCGCACCGGCTACTTTGGCCTTCAAGTCATCAAGCCCCTTTCTGGCTCCAGCAATCAGGATCTTATTTCTTCTTGCCATCATCCATCCCTCCTTTTTCTTAGGCTAACCTATAGGATGGGAAATGATGATCGAATATCGTAAAATTCGTAATTTGGCAGTCATGTTAAGAATGAGAAATCAATAAGAATATGGGAGGGGAGTTTTTAGATGATGCTGGAATGAAAAGAAAGGGCAGGAAGTTTCGGTTCATTTTAGACAGGGTACAGGGGGAAAAACAAAAAGTAAGGAGAAATGTGATGCTGCCTATGAATACTTGTTTATTGACGAAAGAAGATATGACAAATCCAAATCGAGTCCCACAATGGTTATTGAAAGAATATCAAACATTCCATCAAACGGTGACGGATAAGACATTTCCTTGTTATTTCGGCATGAAGGCCGAGAATAAAGGAGAACTTCGTTATGCTTTCATTACACAAGAAGATTGGTCGAACCTCCCTAAAGCGGTCGAAAGCTTTTTGGAATTATTTCAGGAACCGCCATATATCAGGCATGGCCTGTTTGTCTTCATGGAGCCTGAGAAGGAAGAAGGCGATATCGAACGATACCGTAAGCGTTTTTGGGATATTCTGCAATACCTGCATAAAGAGGATAAAAAACCTTGGCCAATCGAGAAACCGAAAGATCCAGAACATTATTTATGGGATTATCATTTTGCCGGGGAGCCAATATTCGTCTTTGGCAATGCACCCGCTTATAAACAGCGAAAAACCCGTGATTTAGGGAATAGCCTTGTTCTTGGTTTTCAGCCGAGAATGATCTTTGAGGGATTAGAAGGAACGGAAAAAGGCGGAATCATGTCACGTGAAAAGGTTCGTGAAAGAGTGGAGAAGTGGGATAAACTCCCTAAACACCCTGATATCAGCCACTTTGGCGATGTCAACCATAACGAGTGGAAGCAATTCTTCATCGGTGATGATGTTGAACCGATAAAGGGGAAATGCCCTTTCCATCACAAGGAAATGTCTTGATCGAGAGCAAATGGCTCTCGATTTTTTTTATAACTAAAAGTCGTCAAAACATATTTCTTGCCTTATTATCATTCCGGTTCTATAATGTGAAAGTAATGGTTGCAGTTAATTCGAGATATATGGATTAACAGTACTTTACCAACATAGAACAAATATTGGGGGAACTGAGAATGTCTAAAGTATTATTTGTTAAATCGAACGACCGTCCAGCGGAACAAGCGATAAGCGTGAAAATGTATGAAACGTTTTTGAACACATACAAGGAAGCGAACAGTAACGATGAAATAACTGAACTGGATTTATTTAAACTAAACTTGCCGTATTACGGAAACACAGCGATCACTGCACTATATAAACGCAGTCAAGGTATGGAGTTGACTGAAGAAGAAGTGAAGATTGCCGATACCGTTCAACAATACTTAAATCAATTCCTTGCTGCTGACAAAGTGGTATTTGCCTTCCCATTATGGAACGCAACCGTTCCTGCTCCGCTGATCACGTATATTTCTTATCTGGCTCAAGCAGGTACTACATTCAAATATACAGCTGAAGGTCCAGTTGGTCTTGCAGGAGGTAAAAAAGTGGCATTGCTGAATGCCCGCGGATCGGATTATGCCTTGCCGGAAATGAATGCTGGCGAAATGGCTGAGAAATACGTAACGATGAACTTAAATTTATGGGGCATTACGGACCTGGAAACGGTTATCATCCAGGGTCATAATCAATACCCAGACCAAACTCAGGATATTGTTGCGAATGGATTGGCGAAAGTGGCTGACACTGCAGCGAAATTTTAATGGAATGAATGAAAAGCCGGTATGTTTTTTAGCATACTGGTTTTTCTATGCAGATTTTTCGGAAAGTCGATTATAATAAAGGGTAAGCCTATAAGCTTGAAAGGAAGTGCGATATGGAGACATATAAAACACGTGATGATATCAAAGAAGAAGAAAAATGGAATCTGAAGGATATTTATGACGATCAAGCAACTTGGGAAAAAGATTATCAAGAAGTTCTTAAGATGACAGAAAAGTTAAAAACCTATGATGGGCAAATCCGCTCCGCTCAAGATTTGTTTGAGTATTTACGCTTAAGTGAGGAGCTTGGTTACATCTATAACAAGCTCTATGTATATGCCATGCTTCATACGGATCTGGATACACGGGTTACTTCCTCACAAGCATTACTCGATCGTGCAGGACAGCTAGGGCAAAAAATCAGTAACGCCACCGCTTTTTTCATGCCGTTTCTTTTAAGCCTCGAGGAGCAAACCTTGAAAGGGTACATAAAAGAGGTCGAGGGTTTAACATATTTTGAAGAAGATTTACTTGATTCATATCGTTATAAAGAACATGTGTTAGCGAAGGAGCAAGAGGAGGTGCTCTCCCAAATCGGCGAAGCCTTTTCAGCACCTCAAAAAACCTTTGGCATGATCAATAATGCCGATATCAAATTTGGAGAGGTCACAAATGAAGACGGAGAAAAAGTGGAGCTGACCCGGGGGATGTATGCCAAATTAATCGAAGACGACGATCGGGAAAAGAGGAAGGAGGCGTATGTCGCACATTATCAACCATATTTGCAGCTGAAAAATACGATAGCCTCTACTCTTTCAACAGCAATCAAAAACAATGTGAACCTATCCAAACTAAGGAATTATCCGTCTGCCTTGGAAAAATCCTTGTTTGGCGATCAAGTGCCCAAAGAAGTATATGATAATTTAATTATGTCCACTAAACAAAATATCGGCCCGATGCACAAATACATTCATTTAAGAAAGACGTTGCTAGGCGTCGAGGAATTACGTGCCTATGATTTAAGTGTGCCATTGGTCGAAGGTGCCAAAGAGGTGATCTCATACGATGATGGGTTCGCATTGATGGTGGAGGCTTTGAAACCTCTTGGTGAAGACTATATTTCCATCCTGAAAACTTTTAAGGAAAAAAGGTATATAGACGTCAGGGAAACGCCCGGTAAACGTTCGGGAGCCTATAATTTAGGCCTTTATGGCGTTCATCCTTTCATTTTATTGAATCACCGTGATGATTTAGACAGCGTATTCACCTTAGCGCATGAATCTGGACACGGGATGCATTCCTACTATAGCTCCAAATATCAGCCGCAAATAACGGCAGGGTACTCCATTTTTGTAGCAGAGGTGGCTTCGACCGTAAATGAAATCCTGTTGATTCGCCATTTAATTAAGACTACAAAGGACGTTCAAAAGAAAAAGCATTTATTGAACCACTTCATCGATAGCTTCAAGGGAACATTTTTCACCCAAGTTATGTTCGCGGAATTTGAAAAGATCGTCCATGAAAAAGCTGAAAATGACGAACCGCTGAATGCTGAGGTGTTCAATTCGGCTTATGAAACGATTTTCCGCACCTATAATGGTGAAGAAATAATTTTTGATGAAGAAGTGAAATATGGATGGTCACGCATCCCCCATTTTTATCGTCCTTTTTATGTGTACAAATATGCGACTGGCTATGTTTCCGCGATCACGATTGCGGATAGGATCCTTTCTGGCGATCAACAAACACTTGAAACGTACTTGACCTTTTTGAAAAGCGGAAGTTCTGACTTTCCGCTCGAGCTTCTTAAAAAAACAGGCGTCGATTTAACTAAGCCTGAACCAATCGAAAATGCGATGAGGATTTTCAGTGAATTGGTCGATCAATTCACCGAGCTGACAGAAGGCTAATCTAAACCATTTCTTCCAAAAGGGCCCATGGTATGTATTAAAAAAAGATGCTATAGTAAAGCTATTGGCAAATGAGAGGCCCAATCTATTGATTGGGCCTTATTTTATATGAAAGAAACATGGACCTGTGCGGAATAATGTCAAGGCAGAATCAGGGTATCATTTGCATCAGCGCCGAGCCAATTGGCCAGTTTCTTTAATCAACGGCATATTTTGTGAGGAAAGTGAAAAAATGAATTCGACAGTTAATTATATAAAAGAATGGCAGCAGGCAATACAACTGGAAATCCAGCACTTGAAAAAATTCGGCAGTACCAAATACCTCGTTTCAAATGGCCATCTGCTCAATAGTGATGGTTCTTTTAGTTATTATTTTGAAACAGGGGCTTCAATAATAATCCCTGTCGGTTCCATCGTCCGGCTTGAATGGGGGGGAATAAAGCAGGATGGGAGAATTCTTTCATCGGAAGGGAAAAGTATCATCATCGTCTTTGAACGCTCATTAGGCGATATGATCGGTGAAGCATTTTTATACCATGACCCGTGGGAATTGCTTGAGCAATTGGTTAACCGTTTGGATGAAATCAAGAGAAGCAAAAAGAAAAGGCTCCGGATCAAACGGCTGATGGATCCATCCATGGAGCCCAAACATCCCATAAGTGAAAAACAAAGCAGCGTAAAAGAATTGTATGCACGTTCGAAGTTCAACCCTGTCACGTTTGTCTGGGGGCCGCCTGGTACTGGAAAGACCTATACATTGGCACGAACGGTTGCCAATCATTATCTCCAAGATAAAAAAGTACTCGTCTTGTCACATAGCAACCAGGCCGTCGATGTTATGATGGCTGAGATTTCTTCCTTCATCAAAAAGAAAGAACGTTTCAAGGAAGGCGATGTGCTCAGGTACGGGTCTCAGATCGGGGAAACGCTTTCCGTTCATGAGGATATTGTTACTGGGCAATTATTAGGAAGACATGAGCCGTTATTAATGCAGGAAAAAGAACAGCTTTCGGAAGCGAAACGGTCACTGAAACATGACTTGGCCGGCTCATTCAGCAGAAGGGATACAGATCAATTACTTGAGTTGGAAAAGAAATTGGCTAGAGTGTTGGATAAGATTCGGCAAAAGGAAGTCCAATTCGTTAAAGAGGCAAAAATCATTGGAACGACTTTGGCCAAGGCCGCAAATGATGAAACGATTTATCAAAAGGAATATGACCTGGTCATTTTGGATGAAGCAAGCATGGCTTATGTACCGCAAGTGGCTTTTGCGGCGGCATTATCCAAGCATATTATCATTTGCGGTGATTTTAAACAATTGCCGCCCATTGCTTCAGCACGTGATTCACTAGTAAAGCTTTGGCTGAAGGAAGATATCTTTCATCGTTCGGGTGTCGCCCAATCAGTGGAGGATGGAGAACTACACCCTCATTTGTTCTTATTGAAAGAGCAGCGGAGGATGCATCCGGACATTTCGGCATTCACGAATCGGGTCGTCTATAACGACTTCGTCGGAGATCATGAGAGCGTTGCGACCAGCAGAAATAGCATCATGCTGGCAGAACCGTTCGCCAATAAAGCCTCAGCCCTTGTCGATACTAGCCTGTCAGGGGAATACTGCATGAGCGAACGTACTTCCCACTCCAGGATGAATCTTTGGCAATTGCTTTTATCGTTTCAACTGATTCATGAAGCTTATGTCGGCGGGGCAAGGTCCATCGGATATGTTGCGCCATATCGCGCCCAAGCAGATTTGATGGGTAAATTATTGGATGATTTGTATGCGGAAGAGAGGCAGACGGCAGATATCATCGCTGCAACTGTACATCGGTTCCAGGGCAGTGAGCGTGATATGATGATTTTTGATACAGTTGACAGTTATCCGCAAAACCGGGCTGGGATGTTGCTGACGGGCAGAGAAAGTGAAAGACTCATTAACGTTGCGATAACAAGGACGAAAGGGAAGTTCGTCCATGTATGTGATACGTCATTCATCAACAAGCATGTTTATCGCAGCAAAACACTTCGTCAGCTTGTCGACCATCAAATCCAAAATGATCAGTTAATAACAAAGAAAGAAATTGGAACATGGATTACTCATCAGCACCCAAAATTACAATGGATGCACGCTCGGAAATTGGGGAGTTTTCTGGACGATATTCAAACGGCCAAACGAGAGGTGATCTTGGCTATACCGGATTTGACTAGATTGCCTTCGGAATGGCAACAGCTTTTGATGAAAAGAAGTCCTGAAGTAAAATTGACGATCATATCAGCCAAAAGGAATGCTGATATCGTTTCAGATCATTTCATTTGTCTGCCCGTTTCCTTTGCTTTCTTTATCCTCGATAAACGAGTTGTCTGGCTTGGGGTTCCTGTAGAGTCCAATAATCGGATTCAGCCGCCATTTGTTTCTGCTCGTTTGGAATCAGAAATGATGGCTGAAGAATTGCTATTCCAATTTAAAAAAAGTGAATAAAGATATGCCACCACATTCGGGGGGGCTTTGTAGCAAAAGGGGTTCGGTAATTTTCATTTCCGACCCCTTTTTTCATGCATCTTCCATAAATAACCTCGCCAGAATAACTGATAAATGGAACTGCTTGAAGTAAGTATTCAAACAAAAACCTCGGCAGAATATATAGTGAACCATAAATCCAAAGTTTTTCTTTAAGCTCCTAAATATTTTTGGTTAAGGGCTGCAAACTAAAATAATGAAGCAAGCTTTTTAGGCGACTTCCGACTAGTTTTGTCTTACCATGTATAGAAGAAAGTCAAGAAGTGAGGGAGAAAAATGAAACTGAGCATTTTAGATCAATCACCGATTGCATCCGGTCAGAACGCTCAAGAAGCTTTACAGGCTTCACTGCTACTTGCACAAGAAGCAGACAGGCTTGGTTATCATCGCATTTGGTTTACTGAACATCATGACCTGCCTGGTCTGGCCTGCTCTGTTCCGGAGGTCCTGATAAGCTACATTGGCGCTCAAACCAAGGAAATCCGAATCGGATCGGGAGCATTGCTTCTTCCACATTATAAGCCGTACCGGGTAGCGGAAACCTACAATATGCTAGCCGTCCTTTTTCCAGGGAGGATTGATTTAGGCATAGGCCGTGCTCCTGGTGCATCAGCGGAGGCAACGATGGCACTAAATGATGATTTTCTTCAGAATGTCTACAAAATGCCGGAATCAGTAAGGGAATTGTTAAATTTCATTAGAGGAGATTTTCCCGAGGATCATCTTTTTTCAAAAGTTTCGGCTGCTCCGGTTCCATGTAGTCAACCGGAACCATGGATATTGGGAACAAGCGGAAAAAGCGCAATACTTGCTGCGGAGAACGGTACTGGATACGCATTTGGTGAATTCATGAGTGAAAATGATGGAATGGAGAGCTTTCGTCAATACCGGGAACGGTTCCGTATTAAAGGGGAACTCAAAGAACCAAAAACGATCGTTACGGTTGCTGCCATTTGTGCAGAAACCGAGGAGTATGCAAAGGAAATCGCTCTTAGCAACACGCTATGGCAAATTCAAATGGGTCTTGGTGAAAAGATAAAGGTTCCGAGTATGGAAGACGTAAGAAAATACGAAAAAGAAAATGGATCGTTGGAGATGAAGCATAAAAAAATGATCTTTGGCACACCTTCACAAGTGAAGCAGCGTCTCCTGGAAATTCTGGAAAAATATCAAGCAGATGAAATCATGCTCATGACCATTACCCACAAGTTGGAGGACAAGCTGAATTCGTACCGCTTGATTGCCAGGGAGCTTCTGGATGGTTGAACTCCGAGCATTTTGTGTGCATTTTTTCTGCATTTTCTATATGATGACTTTGCGTCCAATTAATCATAATTGATAGAAAGAAGTTGAGGATATGAATGCTGATCGTCATGCAAAAAAACTTAGCGACATTTCTTATTCCGTTCTGGACCTAGCTTCGATAGTTGAAGGTGGTACAGTTTCCGGAGCATTTAAAAATACAGTCGAATTGGCTAAGCATGTTGAGCAATGGAATTACAACCGTTTCTGGGTTGCCGAACACCATAGCATGCCTGGTATCGCAAGCTCGGCAACATCCGTCCTTATCGGCCATGTTGCCGGAAAAACAGAAAGGATCCGGGTCGGTTCCGGCGGAATCATGCTGCCGAATCATGCCCCACTCGTTATCGCGGAACAATTCGGTACATTGGAAGCAATGTACCCCGGCAGGATAGATTTAGGGTTGGGACGAGCTCCGGGAAGCGATCAATTCACTGCGATGGCCTTACGGGGAGCGGAACGAAATAATGGGCAGGATTTTCCTGAACAATTGGCACAACTCCGCAGCTATTTAGATGCCGATTCGAAACATAATCGAGTTCGGGCCATTCCTGGTGAAGGACAGGACATTCCGATTTGGCTGCTTGGTTCAAGTGGTTTCAGTGCAGCTTTATCCGCACAGTTGGGGCTGCCATTTTCCTTTGCAAGCCATTTTTCCCCAGAAAATACTCAACCGGCTTTGGCCCGTTACCGCAATAATTTTCAACCATCGGATGTTCTCGAAAAGCCATATGTGATGGTAGGGATCAATGTGTTTGCCGCTGATACCACGGAGGAAGCAAAAAGGATCGCTACGTCTTATCAACAGCAGTTTTTGAATTTGATCCGGAATACTCCTGGACAACTGGCTCCTCCAGTTGATACGATGGAAGGCAAGTGGACTGAATATGAAAAAGCAATTGTCATGAAACAGCTAAATGCCTCCATCATAGGGAATCCGGAAGAAGTGAAAGAACAGTTGCAAAACTTTTTAGATGAAACACAGGCGGATGAAATGATCATTAACTCCGCCATTTATGATCAGGCTGCACGTCTTCGTTCCTATGAAATCATTGCAGAAGTTACTGGAATGAAATAAGTGCGATTGTGTAATGAGCTTGCAGATTATCTTTCTGCAAGCTTTTTTAGCAAGTACATAACGAGTGAACCCATAAACATAAGGCAGGAGAGAAGAATGAACCGCGACTTATCCCTTATATTTCATTTTACCGATAAACAAGGAGACAGCAGGCCGTTATCTTTTACGAATCCGCTAAAAGTCTATATCGCCCATACCATCGAGGAGGTCCTTCCTCAATTTCAAAAAGTCCAGGAAGCGGTCGAGCAGGGTCATTATGCAGCAGGATATGTTTCCTATGAAGCAGCGCCAGCTTTCGAAAGCTCCTTACAAGTAAAAGATGGCGGCACCATGCCGCTGCTTTGGTTCGGGATTTTTGAGAAACCGGGGGGATTACCGGAAATATCTTCCGGAGCTTTCCAGTTGGCTGATTGGAAATCAGAAACGGATGCCCATTCCTATCATGCCGGCTTTGAGAAGATAAAATCCGAAATTGAACGGGGCAATACGTATCAGGTGAATTATACAATGCGTCTACAATCCCTGTTCGAAGGCGACGACCTCGCTTTCTTCGATCGCTTAAAGAGAGCACAACAGTCGAATTATAGTGCATATTTGAACGTAGGCACGCATCGGATCCTATCTGCCTCCCCAGAGTTATTTTTTCGATGGCAGGATGGACAACTCGTTACCCGTCCAATGAAAGGGACGGTAAAGCGGGGGATGACACTGAAAATGGATCAGGACAACGCCGCCTGGTTAGCAGCTTCAGGAAAGAATCAAGCAGAGAACTATATGATTGTTGACCTGCTCAGGAATGATCTTGGAATGATTGCGGAGCAAGGAAGCGTAAAGGTCCCACAGCTTAAGGAAATTGAAAAATATCCAACGGTTTGGCAGATGACCTCCACCATCACTGCCAATACGAAACCAGGCACCACCATCATAGATATATTCAAGGCGCTCTTTCCATGCGGATCCATAACAGGGGCACCTAAAATCAAGACGATGGAAATCATCTCCGAAATCGAGAACTCACCGCGCGGGGTATATTGTGGCGCGATTGGGTACATCACACCTGATTCAGAAGCCGTATTCAATGTGCCGATCCGAACGGTCGTCATTGACGTGGACACAAATCAAGCCGAATATGGAGTGGGTGGGGGAATCACTTGGGATTCCGAATTAACCGAAGAATATGACGAAGCTTTTTTAAAGGCTAAATTATTATCGGTGGAACGGCCCGCCTATAAGCTATTGGAATCGATGAAGCTCGATGATGCCGGGTACCATCTGTTGGAAGAGCATATCGAGCGGATGAAACGGTCTGCGGTTTATTTTGGCTTTCCGTTTCCCGAATGGAAGCTAAGGAATGAGCTCGACAAGCATGCCAGGTCGAATATGGGCGGAGTGCAAAAAGTAAGAATCCTCCTTGATGAAAAAGGGATTCTTGAAGTTTCCGGTCAAGCAATCAAGCCTTTTGATGAAAATATCCCCATAAAAGTCATCTTGGCGGAAAGCCCGATATCAAGCGGAAATCCATTTCTTTTCCATAAAACGACCAATCGGGGAGTATATGAAAAATTTCAAGTTAATCACCCTGACTTCTTTGATGTCCTGCTATGGAATGAAGAAGGCTTCATTACGGAATTCACGAACGGAAACGTAGTGGTGAAGATGGAGGGTGACCTCTTTACCCCTCCAATCGAAGCTGGGCTCCTTGCAGGTACGTTTCGTCAGGATTTAATCAAGGGAAACGTAATCAAGGAAAGGCAGATTTCAAAGGATGATCTGACCTTGGCTGAAGAAATATGGTTTACGAATAGCGTGAGAGGGATGGTAAAAGTCCACTTAACCTTTTGAAAAGAAATGGATGTGCAGCAGAATTATACTGGGAGGGACTGCTTTGGAGAAGAAAACAATCGCAGGTTTATCGATTTTGGAGTGGCAGGAAAAGCATCGATTACTAAACAAATTGGTAAATATGGATGAGGTGTTCTGGTTGAATCCGGATTACGGGACTGAATTGGATGATACGATCGTCCTGGCCGACCAGGTTAAATCGGCAGAAGACAGATTGGAGAGGTTCGCTGATTATATTGTCGAGGCATTTCCTGAAACAGGGCCGATGCATGGGATAATAGAATCGCCACTAGTCGAGGTTCCGTCCATGCAAGAAAACATGGAAAAGTCCTATAAGGTTGTAATTCCAGGGAAGATTTTGCTTAAATGCGATAGTCATTTGCCGATATCCGGATCTATCAAGGCGCGTGGAGGCATCTATGAAGTTTTGAAGCGTGCTGAGGAGATTGCCATGAAGCATGGCGGGTTAAAGCAAACGGACGATTATGGAATCCTTGCAAGCGAAGCATACAAGGAGTTATTTTCAAATTACTCGATTGCAGTCGGTTCTACTGGGAATTTAGGCATGAGCATAGGCATCATTAGCGCCAAGCTGGGCTTTCGGGTAACCGTACATATGTCAGGAGATGCGAAGCAGTGGAAAAAGGATAAATTAACAAGTCTTGGTGTCATTGTAAAGGAATACGATGATGACTATAGTAAGGCTGTTGAAGAAGGAAGGCTGGAAGCCTCACTTGATCCCCATTGCCATTTTATTGATGATGAAGATTCGATCGACTTGTTTCTCGGTTACGCCACGGCTGCAGGGCGCCTGAAAAACCAATTGGAGGATCGCTCCATCCTTGTTGATGCAGACCACCCCTTGTTTGTATACCTGCCATGCGGAGTCGGTGGCGGTCCAGGAGGAATCACATATGGGCTGAAACTTGCTTTTGGTGAGCATGTCCATTGTTTTTTTGCAGAGCCGACACATTCGCCATGCATGACACTGGGATTGATGACAGGGCTTCATGACAAGGTATCGGTACAGGAATTTGGAATCGATAATAAAACGGAAGCGGACGGACTCGCAGTCGGAAGGCCATCTGGTTTAGTTTCCAGGTTGATGACTTCCATCCTAAGCGGCAGTTATACCATAGAGGATCAGCGATTATTTGAGTTACTGCGAATGATGGCTGAGACCGAAGGGCATTATTTGGAACCATCCGCACTTGCAGGGGCCTATGGACCGATACACCTCCTGTCGCATCAAACAGGCCGGGAATATCTAGAAAATCACAAACTTTTGGAGAAAATGAACAAAGCAACACATATCATCTGGGCGACTGGCGGAAGCATGGTGCCAAAAGACATGATGGAACAATATTTAGCTAAAAGTTAAGCGAAAAAGAAGTTCACGATGTGAACTTCTTTTCTTTTGTTAATTATAAATCCCAGGATTTCAATAGAAGGTGAATCGACTTTTCCAATTCAGCTTCAGGGATGCCTGCAAAGCCCAATATGATTGTCGGGGTATGGTGTTCATCCTTCTTTTCTATCGAATAGGCGGAAAGTCCATAAATTTTAATTTGCTTTTCAGCTGCCTTCTGAATGAGTGTTTGTTCGTCCATGCCGTTTTTCACGAGTAGCACGATATGCAGTCCTGAGCGTTCACCAGTGATGGATAGGTGTTTATGTGGTTTAAGCAATTCAATCACTTTATCCAGCTTGCGGCGGTACACTTTCCTCATCCTGTTTAAATGCTTTTCGAAATCCCCCTCCTTCATGAACTGTGTCAGCACATGCTGGTCAATTCTTGAAACGGTTGAATGGTAAAAGGATAATTCCTGCTGGTGCTTTTTTAGCAATGGAGTTGGCAGAACCATATAACTGATCCGGATGGAGGGCATCAATGATTTTGAAAAAGAGCCCAAGTAAATCACTTTTTCGCCTGCATCCATACTTTGTAAAGAAGGAATCGTTTTACCACTATAACGAAACTCACTATCATAATCATCCTCGATAATATAGCGGTCTTCTCCTCCTTGCGCCCAATTTAATAAACGAGTACGTCTGTTGACGGAAAGGATCGTCCCATAGGGAAAGTGATGCGAAGGGGTGACATACACAACATCGATGCTGGAATCCTCAATCGGGTTGACCTTTACCCCTTCTTCATCAATCTCTAAGGGATGCACCTCATTTGGATAGCTGCGTAAAATGCGATGGATTAAGTGATAACCTGGATCTTCCACACCGTAAATGGTATTTTTGGCGAAAAGCAGGACGAGCTGCTGCAATAAAATTTCCATGCCGGCACCGATGATGATTTGTTCAGGAACACATTGAACTCCTCGGGCATGATACAAATAATGAGCTATTTCACAACGTAATTCATATTCCCCTTGAGGATCGCCCAGTAGCAAAAGCTCTTGGCGTGACACATCTATTTTATTTTTCATGAATTTGCGCCATTTCTCAAAAGGAAAGTTTTCCGTATCAATTTGACTTGGGTGAAAATGATACTGCACTTCCCCTTCTTTGACTGTAAATGGTTCCAGCGCAACATGCTTAGTCTGGGTATACTCTAAATCCTCGAATGTTTGAATATAGTATCCCTTTCTCGGGATGACTTCAACGTATCCCTCAGCAGTCAGCTGCTCATAAGCAGTCTCCACGGTATTTTGACTAATCTGGAGAAATTCTGCTAATTTCCGCTTGGAAGGCAATTTTGTACCAAAAGGAAGCCGGCCTTCGATTATTTCTTTTTTAATATGTGAATATAATTGTTCATACAATGGTACGTCACTAAATCGATTTAAATCACACGTTAGCATGTTCATTTTGATCCCGCCTTATATATTTGAAATCGCTGAACCCATTAAAATATTTAAAACTGACACTTTCAATGCGGTCAACTATTTTTTATACTAAATAACAAATCTAAAAAATGCAAATATTAGGAGGAATCAAAATGGAAAAATTATTAGGAACTGAAACAGTTAAAAGAGGAATGGCACAAATGCAAAAGGGTGGCGTAATTATGGACGTCATCAACGCGGAACAAGCAAAAATCGCTGAAGCATCAGGTGCCGTGGCCGTTATGGCATTGGAACGCGTACCTTCCGATATTCGGGCAGCAGGTGGAGTTGCAAGAATGGCGGATCCAAGAATTGTCGAGGAAGTAATGAATGCCGTTTCCATCCCGGTCATGGCCAAGGCTAGGATTGGTCATATTGTCGAATCAAGAGTCTTGGAATCCATGGGAGTGGATTATATCGATGAAAGTGAAGTGCTTACTCCTGCTGATGAAGAATACCACATTTTAAAAAGTGACTTCACAGTACCTTTCGTTTGTGGCTGCCGTGATTTAGGCGAAGCTGCCCGTCGGATCGGCGAAGGAGCATCGATGCTTCGTACAAAAGGAGAGCCAGGTACTGGCAATATCGTGGAAGCCGTGCGCCATATGAGAAAGGTCCAGTCCCAAATCCGTAAGGTGAGCATCATGAGTGACGATGAATTAATGACGGAAGCAAAAAATATAGGTGCCCCGTTTGAAATTTTAAGAGAAATCAAACGGACAGGTAAATTGCCTGTAGTTAACTTTGCAGCCGGGGGAATCGCCACACCAGCAGATGCTGCATTGATGATGGAATTAGGAGCAGATGGCGTATTCGTAGGTTCCGGCATTTTCAAATCAGAGACTCCTGAAAAATTCGCATCGGCAATCGTTCAAGCTACTACATATTTCACTGATTACGAATTAATAGGCCGCTTATCAAAAGAGTTAGGCAGTGCAATGAAAGGAATCGACATTTCTAAACTGGCTCCAGCAGAACGTATGCAGGAACGTGGTTGGTAAGATGATAACGATCGGGGTTTTAGGATTACAGGGAGCAGTTGAAGAACACTTGAACCAAATCGATTCAGCCGGTGTGCAAGCAATAATCGTCAAAAAACCGTCACAGTTAAACCAAATCGATGGCTTGATCATACCTGGCGGGGAAAGCACGACGATGAGGAAGCTTATGGATCGCTATGGCTTTCTGGAACCAATCAAAACTTTCTTTGAACAAAAGAAACCAATCTTCGGCACTTGTGCGGGAATGGTTTTGGCAGCCAATAGGTTGTCTGGTGATGAAAAGCCTTATCTTGAATTGATGGACATTTCCGTGAAGAGAAACGGGTTTGGACGTCAACGTGATAGTTTCGAGGCGGACCTAGCAATCAATGGAATGGAAGAACCATTCAAAGCCGTTTTCATCCGTGCGCCATATGCTGATGGAGTTGGGGCAGATGTGGAGATTTTGGCTGAATATGATCAAAAAGTGGTGGCAGCAAGACAGGAACAGGTCCTTGTCAGTGCTTTTCATCCCGAATTAACGGGTGATGATCGTTATATGCAAATTTTCATTAATATGGTAGAAGAATCCTTGAAGGAAGCGGAACTGAAAACCTGCTAAAAAGCAAGGGGAGCTCAGACTGTAGACAAACTCATTTTCATAGAGAGTTTGTTTACAGTTTTTTTATGACTATGAAAAAACGCAGCGGTAATAAATATCATTGCATGACTCTTCCCCCTATTTTGGTGGATTGTCGTTGGTCTTTCGATGATCACTTCAGGCACTTGCTGCCCTCGTCATCCTTGTTGCTCACTTGGACGAACGTTGTTAAGCGGGAGTCCTTTAATTGATAGCTGGATATACTTTGGGTGTGGGGACCGTGAAGAAGCTGCAGACCGGTTTTGATAGAAAGATGGAAAGAACGACAATTAGCCAAGGGTTAGGATTTGACTTCCAATTTTCAGACTATTACGATAAAACTGCGAGCAGAAAAAACCATGATGGGTAATGCTGCTGATTTTAAATCATATAATAGGAGGAAATGTACATGAGCGAAATTGTCATATTATCAGGTAGTCCTGCGATTCCATCCAGAACGGACATTTCACTGAAACATATAAAGTCATTAGTTGAGAAGGAAGGTTATGCCACAGCGTATTATTCAATTACCGATTTTTCAGCAGATGATTTATTCCAAGGCAAATATAATAGTGAGGACATCTCAAGGCTTGCGGAAAACATTTCAAAAGCTAGGGGGATCATCA
Organism: Bacillus sp. mrc49; assembly: GCF_002803435.1. Classification (NCBI taxonomy): domain Bacteria; kingdom Bacillati; phylum Bacillota; class Bacilli; order Caryophanales; family Bacillaceae; genus Bacillus; species Bacillus sp. mrc49. The sequence continues at coordinate 177,613 of NZ_PHNG01000690.1, forward strand.
TTGGATCACCTGTTTATAAGGCCTCCTACACAGGGGTATTGAAGGCACTGATTGATTTGTTGCCGGAAAACGCATTTAAGGGAAAGCCAGTGCTTCCGATCATGATTGGCGGAAGTCACAGGCATCTATTGGCAATAGATTACGCACTTAAGCCGTTAATTTCCATTTTGAAAGGCGAGCCATTGCAGGGCATTTATTTCGTCGATAAGGAAATAGACAAAACGGCTCCAGAAAGCCCGATTCAAGATTTGAACTTGGTTGATCGCGTTCAGGGCCAGGTTCAAGAATTTGTAGAAGCGATTCAATTAAGAAATGATTGATTTGTTTCCGTTTTTGCGAATTGATTTTTAATCGTGGATAGCAAAAATCATCTGTTTATGAAAATGGGTCCATTTTCATATTCATGAACATAAATATAACAAGAGAGTAGTGTGTATAATAATGACAATTCAACCATTTAATTAATCCAAGTTGTTTTATAAGAAAACTCCATTGACATGGATTGAATATATGTTAATATTTAAAATAATAAAACTTATCCAGAGCGACGGAGGGAATTGGCCCTTTGAAGTCCAGCAACCTGCATGATATATGCAAGGTGCTACATCCAACAAAATGGTTTACCATTTTGGAAGATAAGGTAACGATTATTTACCTTGAAATCTTTCCATTATGGAAAGATTTTTATTTTTTCAAAAAAATTATAATAAACCATAACAATGTAAGGTTGTGTGGAATTATATAAATTTAAGAAAATAACAATTCGTCGATTTTCTTAAGGGGGAACTATTTTGGATAAAGAGAATCAGCTTGAGGAAATATTTGAACGGCTCCAAGAAATGCTCCATTCAATGAAATACGGATCCATCACACTTGTTGTCCAAGATGGTAAAATCATTCAAATGGAAAGAAATGAAAAGCTGAGAATTAAATAAGCAGCTGCTGACTAGAAAAACTAGAGGCGTGTTTAACTGATATAAAGAGAGTATTGGTTAGATTCGTCTCTTTTTCCTTGAATCACTTAAACTTTAACAAATTACCGTGGGCTCCGATTGCCTGTTACTTTGGCCAATGATTCGCAAGAAAGTTTTTAGAGGGGGCTATAAAGTTGGCTGCATTAATTAATTATGAAAATTTCAATCCCGATTTTTTACCGGTCTTTTCTGAAGGTAGTGAGACTAAAGGGGCTTTAGAAGTACTGCAATGGGCTAATGAGGAATACGGGAATAAGCTCATTTATGCTTGCAGCTTTGGGATAGAAGGCATTGTGCTTACAGATTTACTGGCAAAGGTCAATCCTTCGGCCAAAATCGTTTTCCTCGATACAGATGTCCATTTTGAAGAAACGTACCAATTGATCGATCAAGTGAAAAAAAGATATCCGAATCTTTTGATCGAGATGAAGAAACCTGCTTTGACGCTTGAGGAACAAGCTGCGGAATATGGAGATGAACTATGGCTTAACGACTCTAACAAGTGTTGCCATATCCGTAAAATCACTCCGCTTACCGATGTGCTTTCAACGGCAACGGCTTGGCTGTCCGGTCTGCGGCGCGAGCAATCCGAAACAAGGGCTATGACCGAGTATATCAACAAGGATAATAAGTTTCAGTCGATAAAAATATGTCCACTGATTCATTGGACATGGAAGGACGTTTGGCGGTACGCACACAAAAATGGACTGCCGTATAATATCCTGCATGATAACGGGTATCCGAGTATCGGATGCAAAACATGCACATCACCGGCCATAAATGCGGATGATTTACGTTCAGGCCGCTGGCAAGGCGCTCAAAAAACGGAATGCGGCTTGCATTTATCCTAAATAAATAGAAACCATAGGGGGAAATTAGCATGACAATCAGTCTGCCTCACGGAGGAACATTAATTGATCTTTGGGAACCAACATATGATATTAGTAAAATAACAAACTCAATCGAAATTGATGCCATCGCATTAAGCGATCTTGAGTTGATCGGTACGGGTGCATACAGCCCGATAAAAGGATTCTTTTCGGAAAGTGATTATGATGCTGTTGTCAAGACGATGAGGCTAAGCAGCGGCCACGTTTGGAGCATACCGATTACACTGCCCTTAACTGAAGCGGCTGCAAAGACCCTTACTATCGGCGAGGAAGTCAAGCTGACTCATGAGGGGGAAACATATGGAGTCCTTACCGTTTCCGATATTTTCACTCCGGATAAAAAATTGGAAGCAACATTGGTCTATCAAACGGATGACGAGCAGCATCCAGGTGTGAAAAATTTATATGACCGCGGAAACGTATATGCCGGCGGAGAAATAAAATTGGTCAAAAGAATCGAGCGTACCCAATTCCATGCCCATTATTTGGACCCTGTCGAGACAAGGGCAGATTTTGCAGCGAAGGGCTGGAAAACGGTTGTCGGATTCCAGACAAGGAACCCTGTACATCGTGCACATGAATACATCCAAAAGACAGCTCTGGAAATCGTTGATGGTTTATTCCTGAATCCGCTTGTAGGGGCAACCAAATCCGATGACATTCCAGCAGATGTGAGGATGGAAAGCTATAAGGTGCTGCTTGAAAAGTATTATCCTGAGGATCGAGTCTCGCTTGCCGTTTTCCCTGCTGCAATGCGGTATGCAGGGCCAAGGGAAGCCATTTTCCATGCGATGGTCCGTAAAAACTATGGTTGCACTCACTTTATTGTCGGGCGTGATCATGCGGGGGTTGGCGATTATTATGGCACATATGATGCGCAAAAAATCTTCGGTAATTTTAATGCGGATGAGCTAGGCATCACCCTGTTATTCTTTGAACATAGTTTTTATTGCAAAGCCTGCGGCAATATGGCATCAGCAAAAACTTGCCCGCATGGCAAGGAAGACCATGTGATCCTTTCCGGAACGAAGGTAAGGGAGATGCTGCGTAACGGTGAAATTCCTCCGGCCACCTTTAGCCGTAAGGAAGTCATTGAGGTGTTGATCGAAGGTCTAAAGAAGAATGAAGTTTATAACTAAGTAGCGAATTTGAAGGAAATGAAGTAAGAGGGGGAGCACGATGAATAAAAACACAAATGTAACATGGCATGAATCATCACTGACCAAGGATTTGCGCCGGAAGCAGAACGGGCATGAAAGCACAGTCTTATGGTTCACGGGGCTTTCGGGATCAGGGAAATCAACGATTGCAAACGCAGTCGCCAAGGAGCTTTATAACCGGAATATTCGAAGTTATGTGTTGGATGGCGATAATATCCGTCATGGGTTAAATAAAGATTTAGGGTTCTCCGAAGAGGATCGGACGGAGAATATCAGGAGGATCGGCGAAGTTTCCAAGCTTTTTGTGGATAGCGGTCAGTTCGTATTGACCGCCTTCATATCACCTTTTCGGGCGGACCGGCAGATAGTCCGGGATTTACTCGAAGAAGGGGAGTTTATTGAAGTATACATAAAGTGTCCCATCGAAGAATGCGAAGTGCGTGATCCGAAAGGACTTTACGACAAGGCGCGTAAGGGAATCATCAAAGACTTTACCGGAATTGACTCCCCATACGAGGAGCCGGTACAGCCGGAAATCATTTTGGAATCCAACCAGTACAGTGTGGAAGAGTGCGTTGAACAAGTAATCAGCTTTTTGACAGCAAAGAGAGCGATTTAATCAAGGAGGAAAACGAATGGTGTACGAGAAATTTTGGTCGGATAATCCTTTGATCGCTAAAAATAAAACGGAAATCAGGAAATTGGAAAAAGACGGATTGAAGATCTTTGAAGATATTGCCCACTATGCCGCAAATGGTTTTGAATCGATTCCTAAAGAGGAATGGGATATGTTCAAATGGGCCGGCCTTTACCTGCAACGTCCCAAGGAAGCAGGCTACTGGATGATGCGTGTCGTTATTCCAGGAGGAATCGTCACATATGATCAACAAATTGCATTAGCGAGCATTGCTGAAGATTACGGCCGCGGTGTGTATGATATCACCACTCGTCAAGCCATCCAATTTCATTGGTTGACGATAGAGCAAGTACCGGATATCTTGAACCGTTTAGAGCGCGTTGGAATGACTACGGCCGGTGCTTGTGGTGATATTACCCGAAATATCATCGGGAATGCATTGGCAGGAATCGACCATGATGAACTATTTGATACACGTGATGTCCTTTATGATGTTTTTGAATATTTCCGGTTGAATGAAGATTATTCGAATCTTCCAAGGAAATATAAAATGTCAATTAGTGCGAATATTCACAATGCCTCGAATGCTGAAATTAACTGCCTATCTTTCAATCCTGCAACCAAGGAAATGGAGGGGAAAACCGAAGTTGGTTTTCATGTTAAGGTAGGCGGAGGATTATCCTCCGTCCCGATGCTGGCTGAGGAGCTTGATTTATTTATTTTACCTGAAAGAACCGTTGAAGTAGCAGCGGCAATCACGACGATATTTCGTGACTTTGGCTACCGTGAGAAGCGTCATCGCTCACGCTTGAAATTCCTCGTTGCGGATTGGGGTCCAGAGCAATTTCTCGAAAAATTGCTGGAATACACGGGACCGCTTCCCAAAAAAGGTGAAAGTGCAGTGAAGGGCTGGAATGCAGGGTACTTCTATGGGATCCATCAACAAAAACAAAAAGGACTCCATTATGTGGGTGTTAATATACCGGTTGGTCGCCTAACTCCAGCGGAAGTGATCGAGTTTGCCGAACTGGCAAAAAACTATGGGAATGGTGAAATCCGTTACTGTAATTCCCAGAATCTAATCATTCCCAATGTCCCTGAGGAAAAACTTGAGGAATTGAAACGGGAATCCATCTTTGAAAGGTTTCCGTATCAACCTAAAAATTTCATAGGCTATTCGGTTTCTTGTACAGGCATTGAATATTGCAACCTTGCTCTCGTGGAAACCAAAAACAGGATGAGAAGCATTTCTGAAAGACTGGATAGGGAAATGGAACTTGATGTACCGGTTAGGATGCATATGGTAGGCTGTCCGAATAACTGTGGCCAACGGGCGATTGCTGAAATAGGCCTTCAAGGCATAAAAATGAAAAACCAGGATAAAAAAATGGTCGAAGCATTCGAAATATACGTAGGCGGTACCTTGCAAGAAGGCGGGAAATTCAATGAAAAGCTTAAAGGGAAAGTGGAAGCTGAACAACTCTACCATGTGCTGAAAGAACTCATCCTGTTTTTCAAACAAACCAAGCTTCCAGCCGAAACCTTCCTTGATTTTGTGGAAAGGGTAGGAAAAGCGGAGCTGCAAATCAAGCTTGACGATATATTGGCAGAAGTGGCCGTTTAATGGGAGATGTAAGCAATCTATGAATCTATACCGTTTTGAAGTCACAATCGCCGAAGTTCCAACCCACGTCATCATTGTCGCGGATTCGGATGAAAAAGCATTCCAGCTTGTTGATGTTGAGCTGGAAAAGCATTTTCTGAAAATGCCCGATGTGGAAGACATCTCCTTATACGAAAAAAAGCAACTAACTAATGGAGCTGGTTTCATTTTAACGAAGTTCGAAACGATTCTCTAAGGGAAGGCAGGTAGCAAAATGGGAAAAGTATATCTAGTAGGAGCCGGTCCCGGAGATCCAGATTTAATCACAATAAAAGGATTGAAATGCATACAGGAAGCTGATGTCATTTTATACGATCGACTTGTCAACAAAGAGTTATTGAATCATGCAAAACCTGGCGTGGAATTGATCAATTGCGGGAAGCTGCCGGACTATCATTTGTTGCAGCAAGAAACGATCAATCGTTTTTTGGTTAAATATGCAAAAAGGGGGAAGGTCGTAACCCGCTTGAAAGGCGGCGATCCTTTTGTCTTTGGAAGGGGCGGAGAGGAAGCGGAAGCTCTTGCCAAAAATGGCGTAAGCTTTGAAATTGTACCCGGAATCACGGCTGGAATCGCAGCGTCGGCCTATGCAGGCATTCCCGTTACGCATAGGGACCATTCATCATCGTTTGCAATAGTTACCGGACATCGGAAAAAGGATGGAGAGGACGATATTAAGTGGGAATCCCTGGCGAAAGGCATTGATACATTGGCCATTTACATGGGAGTGAAGAACTTGCCATATATTCAAGGGAAACTCTTGGAGTATGGGAAAAATCCGGACACTCCAGTAGCTCTGATTCATTGGGGGACTTTAAAAAACCAAAGGACGGCCATCAGTACATTAACGAAGGTTGTGGAAACCGCACAAATCGAACAAATCTCCAATCCATGCATGATCGTAGTCGGAGATGTCGTTCATTTACGCGAAAAAATCAAATGGTTTGAAACAAAACAAACCGAAAATATGTTGGCGAATGAGGCTTATTAATGGAAGCAATTTTATACATATGCCATGGAAGCCGTGTTAAAGAAGCTTCAGGCCAGGCCATTGATTTTATAAAGGTTTGCATGAAATCACATCCAAATCCGATTCAGGAATATTGCTTTTTGGAATTGGAAGCCCCGTCGATAGAAGAAGCATACGAACGATGTATACGACTAGGAGCGACAAGTATCATTGCCATCCCCGTCCTGTTACTGACTGCTGTACATGCGAAACATGATATTCCGGTCGTATTGGACAAAATGAAAAGTCGATATCCAGCTGTACCCTTGAAATATGGAAGGCCAATCGGTGTCAGTGACCGAATGGTTGACATCTTAATGGAACGATTGGAAGAAACGAATGAACAGGTTACCGAGGATTCTTTAATTTTGTTGGTTGGAAGAGGCAGCAGTGACCCCGACGTAAAACGGGATTTGGGACAGCTGGCTGACTTGCTTCGGAACAGGCTTCCAAAAAGCCAGGTGCAGGAATGCTATCTGACCGCTGCCGCACCAAGCTATGCCGAAGCATTGGAGATGGCTGCCGCCTCTCAATCCAACAAAGTTTTCATCATGCCCTACCTGTTGTTTACGGGTATATTGATGCAGTCCATCCAAAACGATTTGCAAAGAATTGCGAATGCCGAAGGGCGAAAAATCATCCTTTGTAATTATCTGGGTTATCACCCGAAAATCGAACGGATATTGAGAGACCGTATACATGAATTGAAGGGGGAGAGAGCTTGTGTATCCAATTACGCTTAATATCGAAAATAGGAAGTGTGTCATTATCGGCGGTGGAAAAATTGGTTACTTCAAAGCGCGCCCCTTATTGGATGCTGGAGCTGATGTGACCGTCGTTAGTCCTGACATATGCGAGGAATTCCGATTATTGGAAAGAGAAGGGAAAATTCGCGTTTCTTTAAAAGAAGTGGAAGAAAATGACTATCGAGAAGCATTTTTAATCATCGTTGCAACAAATTCAGAAGAAGTAAATGAACGGGTGTACCGGAATGCCTCAACTAGTCAATTGGTGAACGTGATCAGTAATCATGAACTTGGTAATTTTCATATACCAGCAACCTTGAATCGGGGCATGCTTTCGATAAGTGTTTCGACTAATGGAGCTAGCCCGGCACTCTCCAAAAAAATCAGGAATGATTTAGGGGACGTTTATGATGAATCATATGAGGAATATCTGGAATTCCTTTTTGAAGCAAGGATGATCATCAAGAAAAGCTTGTTAACAAATGAGGAAAAGTCCAAGCTATTAAAAGAATCAATTGTCGATATATATAAACATTCCACGAAAGAAAGATATCGCTTTTTAGCTAGGCTGTTGCCAGTAGAAGCTGAATTCAAATAAATCATCGGGCTGATCAGAAAAACTGAAGGCACCTAACCAAACAAGTCATACCTTTTGGTTAAGTGCCTTTTTTTCAGGCTCAATGGCAGCCCATCGATTCTATGTTATCCAGTTTTTATTTTCGTTAAGAAGGGGAAGGTCATGAAAAAGTTAATCGTTTTAGCCTTTATCGGATTTTTAGCCCAATTAATAGATGGTTCACTTGGAATGGGATACGGAGTGAGTTCAACTTCCCTATTGCTGACATTTGGAATCGCACCGGCAGTGGCATCGGCATCCGTTCATTTATCCGAAGTGGTCACGACTGCTGTGTCAGGAGCTTCGCATATCAAATTTGGGAACGTGGACAAACATATGGTCTACCGTTTGATCATTCCCGGTTCGGTAGGGGCATTCGTTGGTGCATGCTTCCTGAGCAACTTGCCTGCCGAACTGGCGAAACCGTATATTGCCGTATTTTTATTCGGGCTAGGGATATACGTTCTGTTTCGCTTTTTATTTATTTTCAAGCCTTCTAAGGAACATGAAACCTTTAGGCCATTAACCGTTAAGCAATCCATTCCGTTAGGGCTCTTTGCTGGATTTTGTGATGCTACAGGAGGCGGCGGATGGGGACCGATTGCAACGCCCGTCCTGTTGTCCAAAAAAGGGATGACTGCCAGAAAAGCCGTCGGAACGGTCGATACAAGCGAATTTGCCATCGCTTTCTTTGGAAGCCTGGGTTTTATCCTTTCACTTGGGTGGGAGGCAGTTAATTGGCTTTGGGTCGGGGCGTTGATCATGGGCGGGGTGGTTGCTGCACCGATTGCAGCCTGGCTCGTTCGGATGCTTCCAGCTCAATTAATGGGCGTGTTGGTCGGGGGGTTCATCATCTTGATAAATGTACGAACGCTTTTAACAACATGGGTCCCGATTGAAGCACATTTGTATATCTATATTGGTATTGTCGCATTGTGGGTTTTTGGAATCCTGCTTACCCTCAATAAGATGTCCACAGCAAAAAAACATGAACAATTGGAGCAACAGCAGCGTGTGTCCTAGCGAAAGAATCGAGAGTGGGTTATTCCATATTCTTCTAATGCATCATTCATATCAAAGAGTGAATGGAATCATTTCTCAAGGCACTGATGATTAGCAGGATTTTCCATATTATCTCATCTCTATTGCATGAAACGAGATTGCTGACTCCAATTTCCCTGTGCTTCATTCCAAAAATATAAGTATATGATTGTATGTATAAGCAGCAGAGCCTAATTTATGGCCTGCTGCTGTTCGAATGTTTGGACCGTATTTGTATATAACTCAATGAGCGGTAATATGTTTTTTTTGCTATCGAATTGATTCACTACCAATTTCCGTAAATCCCGTCCTGTTTGCAAACCAATATCCGATCGAAGGAGATTACGCAGGTCGCGATAAAGCAACGCTTGGCTGCATGTCTGCTCTGCCGCGTGATCCCCGAAATAACACTCCCACGCTTGTTGAAAGTTATTCCTGTTCACTTCTCCAAAGTATCCCAGATTTCCACAAGAAATGACTGGTTTTTCGCATGCCATTGCTTCCAAAGCAACCCTGCCTGTACCCACCACATAGTCTGCAACTGCATAATAGTCCTTCACATCCTTTTGTTCCCCGGTGAAATGAATGAAATCCTCCTTACATGAGGTCTGGATACTTGCTGCCATGCTCTTGATATCCTTCAATTGCCGTCCGTTACCGACGACGATTACATGCAGATTGGAAATATCCTTTAATTTTAACTCCCTGCAGGCCTTAATTAATAGCATGCAGATTTTTCCTTTATGCCGAGTTATTCTGCTGCAGTAAACAATGACTTTGGCATTCAGGGGAATATTCATTTTCTTTCTTAATTCCATTGAAGGAGAAGGGGAAAATAGCTCGGTATCAATTCCATTTGCTATCACTTCAATTTCCTTAGCAAACAATGGCTGAAGCCGTTTTTTTACCGGATCGCTAACTGCAATCGCAGCATCTGTCAGCTGCAGGACGCTTTTTATATCACTTTCAGGAAAGTAGGTACCGTGCAGTGTGAAAATGAACGGAATATTGGCGATTTTCGCCGCTTTGGCAGAGATGTGGCCGGAATTGATCTGGTGGCCATGCACCAGTGTTATCTGTTCTTGCTGTAACAAATCTACAAGGTTGCTTAATACGATTGATCCCGTTCCTGATTTCATCGTGAATGTTGCAGGAAAATCCATTTTATGAATGGCGCAACCCGTCTCCCGCAAACGACTTATCATACTTCCGTCTCCTGTTACTACTGCAGTATAGATCCCTCTAGCCTGCAGCTCCTTTACGAGACTTAGCACATGAGTTTCCGTTCCGCTTACATCCAGGGTATCCAACACCATCATGACTCTGATTGGCTTCATGTTCGCATGCCCCCTATGTGAAAGGTGTCGATTGCGCTTAATCGTTTCCTGATAACGCGATAACCCTTATTTAATGGTGCAATAATACCTGGATTAGCAGGAAGAGCACTTACGAATGAAGGGCAGATATCTTTTCTTGGTAATGAGCTCAGACATTTTTTTGCTGGTCCGGATGTTTCGGAGCACGATGATGGAAATACGATGCTTTCGCTATTCGTTATTCGTTTATACGTCACATTGATCACCTCATCCGTATCATATTCCGCGCTTTAAAGAAATGGACATGGTTTTGAACATCCTTCATAAAAAATATTAAGTTAGTAAAAAAAGGTTGTTTAGTCCAAGCCGAAAACAGCATTCGTCAATATACTACTTTTGAAGCCATATAGAAAGGAGCAGCAAAATGTCAAGATCCTCAAAGGAATTAAGTGGATCAAGGAATTCAAGAAGATCGAATTTAGGTAAAATATTAGCAAAATTGCAGACCGAAAATTCATTTTCAATAGAAACCATACCGGGATTCACGCTTGCGATCGACAACGAATTCAGTGCTGTACTAAAAAAGGGAAAGGGTGATCATTGCAAAAAGGAAGAGAGTAAGAAGTGTGAACACAAGCAAGAAGAGAATAGAAAAGATGATCGTATAAAAGACAATCAAAAAGGTGGTAAAAAAATGAGCAGCAAGAAAGAATGTAAAAAGAATTATTGCGAATACCTCTATTATAAGTGGCTTATTGAAAATGGCAACAATACGCCAGATACACCAGACTTCCCAGATACACCGGGTATTCCTGGAGACCCATTCAGTGATTTAAGAAGGGTTTTATTTAGATTACTAGGAAGAACTGTAACGGTTTCCACTGATTTTGCACCGGTGACGGGAATTTTAAGTGCAATTGAAGCTGATTATATCGTCATTAGCGAAGCAGCTGGGACTGTCGTATTCGTTCCATTCCGTGCCATCAATTCTGTTAGAGAGCCTATATAAGGAGGAGAATGCATTGTTATCTAGTATTTTTTTCAATCAATTAAGACATTATATCGGGAACCCGGTCGAAGTGGCAACAAGCAGTGATTTATTTGAGGGAGTTTTACATGTAGTGACCGATGAAATCGTTCGCTTAACGGAAACATCCGGTGGTTATGAAGGCGATTTGGATATCATCACCATTCCATTAAATCA